>CAISTO010000001.1 GCA_903888395.1 uncultured Bacteroidota bacterium
AGTTTATTTGCTATGTCGTTAAAAAAATATAGTTTATAATAGAAAGGTTGCCCCAAAAGGCAGCCTTTTTTGTCCTCGGTTGGTGTACTCACCAATCCAAACGTAGGTATATTGAAACCATTTTGTCCTCGGTTGGTGTCCTCACCAATCCGATTTGCCCTAGGTTAGTGTTATTGCCAATCAATTAAAATATCCCGCAGATAGCTCAGAAAATCGCAGCATTAACTTGCTAAAAGCCTCGTAGAGGCAAAACTATTGTAACCCTAAAAAACAATAAGCCATCAAAGCCTCGTAGAGGTGACACAACATTAGCCAAAAGTCATCTTTTTTGTCCTCGGTTGGTGTCCTCACCAATCCGATTTGCCCTAGGTTAGTGTTATTGCCAATCAATTAAAATATCTCGCAGATAGCGCAGAAAATCGCAGCATTAACTTGCTAAAAGCCTCGTAGAGGCGAAACTATTGTAACCCTAAAAAACAATAAGCCATCAAAGCCTCGTAGAGGTGACACAGCATTAGCAAAAAGTCATCTTTTTTGTCCTCGGTTGGTGTCCTCACCAATCCGATTTGCCCTAGGTTAGTGTTATTGCCAATCAATTAAAATATCCCGCAGATAGTGCAGAAAATCGCAGCATTAACTTGCTAAAAGCCTCGTAGAGGCAAAACTATTGTAAACTTCATAAACTTTCATAAAACTCCAAGGTATCTGCTACAATCTTTTTGTTATCGTATTTTTCTTTTACTAACCTGCGTGCGTTTTTTCCAATTCTAATAATTTCACTTGGGTTATTTATAAGCTCACTAATTATTTTTATAAAATCAGTTGCTGTTTCAGCAATAAATAAATGTTCTCCGTTTATGGCTTCTATTCCCTGAGCGCCCAATGGTGTAGAAATAATACATTTACCCAAACCCATTCCTTCTAATATTTTTACCCTGATTCCACTACCCGAAAACAATGGAACAACCATAATGGCTTTTTCGTTCATAAAGCTAATTCCGTCTTCTATTTCACCTAAAACGGCAATGTGATTTTGATTGTTATAATCAAAAAAAGATGTTGGAATGTTGCGTCCTGAAATGTAAAATTTAAGCTGTGGGAATTCAATATTTAGGTCGTACCAAACATGGTTAATAAACCATTTCATTGCTTCCTGGTTTGGCATCCAATCCATAGAACCAATGTGAAATAAACTTGGCATTTCAAGGTTGGTATTGTCTATAATCAATTTATCTAAATTTATTCCAAATGGCGAAACATGAATAGGTTTTGTACAACCACTTTTTTCAAATGTTTCTGCATCGTTTTTGGTAATGGCAGCTATGCCATCAAAATTGTTAAGCTGTTTTATTTCGTATTCATGTAATCGATCTGCTAATAAATTTAAATACCATTTTTTAATAATATTAGATTCTAAAAACGCCAACGATTCCCATATTTGATACTCTACATTATGCTGTCTTAAAATACAAATTGCTTTGCTGTGTTTTCTTATAATGTCTAAATACGGTGCTACAAAAATGGTTTCAAAAACCACCACATCAAAAGTTTTTTCCTTACAAATTTCAATCAATTGATTTTCAAAATCCTTGCTTATGAATCGTTTTACATGATACGATTCCTTGGAGAATAAATTTAAAAATGCATCAATGGGCTTCAATTGATTGTCGACATAAGTTAAATGAATATCGCCTAAAGCTTTTACATGAGTAGGAAGTTCATCGTAATTTACAAAATGTTTGGAAGTGTTTAATGAAGCTATTGTTAAATCGTTTCCGGCATCGCCATAACCTTTTGCATAGTTAAAATAACAGAGTGCTCCACCATCTTTTAAAGGCCAAGGAAAGCGGGGAGTTATTTGTAAAATATTCATTTTATTTTTTATTTTTCTGAGTCAATCGTTTAAAAATATTTACCCAAACTGCTTTGTTAAAAAGTGAACTGTCGTTACTAGCTTGATAGGTAAGAAAAAATCCTAAAGGTGTTAAAATCATGATACCAATCCATATGCCAAGAAAAGGTGTCCATACCAATGTTTTAGCAGCTTTTTCGCCCGATAGTGAAATAATATGGTAGGATAAATACAATAAAATAGATACCACCACTGGCAATCCAAAACCACCTTTTCTAATAATAGAACCTAGTGGCGCGCCAATAAAAAACATAATGATACAGGCTATTGCTAGTACAAATTTTTTGTGCCATTCAATGTCGTACCTCGCAGCACTTTTATTAATATCGTTTCGTTCAGTTAAGGAATAAGAAATTACGTTTTTAACTGTTCTAGTATTGCTTTC
>CAISTO010000002.1 GCA_903888395.1 uncultured Bacteroidota bacterium
TAAATGCTGTTATTGACAATGCCATGATTGGAAATAGTGTAGAATATCATGGTGAAGCAAAAGATTTAAGCATTGGTGATTTTACAACTGTATTGTAGTTGTCAGTTGATAGAAATTATAAAATAAAAAAGCTGCTCCAAATATAGTGCACCCAAAAGTTTAGACAAATTTATAATTAATTTTGATAATAATGAGCTCGATAATTTATCGGGCTCATTCCGTTTAAATTTAGTTTAATTCTTTCATTATTATAATAAGTAATGTATTCTATTATTTCATTTTTCAGGTGTTTAATACTACTAAACTTATTAATATAAAACAGTTCTGATTTGATGATTCCAAAGAAGTTTTCTATCACTGCATTGTCTAAACAATTTCCTTTTCTAGACATACTTTGTATTATTCCCTTTTCCTTTAATATTTTTTGATATTGTTTCATTTGGTATTGCCAGCCTTGGTCTGAATGGAGTATTAAATTAGTATTCTTAGGTATTTTCCTAAAAGACTTTTTAAGCATTGTTGTTATTTGTTTAAAATCAGGTCTTTCAGATAGATCATAACTTATTATTTCTCCATTAAACAGATCAATAATTGGTGAAAGATATAGTTTTTTACCAGACAGACTAAACTCTGTTATATCTGTTGCCCACTTTCTATTTGGCTGTGTTGATTTAAATTCTCTGTTCAAAATATTTGGAGCTATTTTACCCTGTTCACCTTTATATGATTTGTATTTTTTTACTCGTATTAAACTCTTTATTCCAATTACTTTCATTAACCTTAGTACTGTTTTATGATTTATTTCTACACCTTTTTTTTGGAGTTCTGAGGTAATACGCCTGTAACCAAACCTACCTTTATGATGATAATAAATCTTCTTTATCTGTTCTTTTATATCTTTATACTTATCGGTTAACTGACTAGCTTTTTCATGATAATAATAGCTACTTCGGGCCATGTTGGTGTGATTCAATAATAACTCTAAATCAAACATCGGCCTTAATTCTATTACAGCTTTGGCTTTTTCTGCTGCTGCAATTTTTTTTCCTGAATTAAGGCATTGAACTTTTTTAGCAAGGCATTCTCACAGCGCAACGCTTCGTTTTCCTTTAGCAGTTCTTCCTCTCTTGTTAATGGTTTATCCGACTTTTTTTTTGCTCTTTTAAAATCTTTATTCATAGGTCTTCCCAGTGCTTGTTTATATAAAACTGATGCACCAAATGTATCATATTTACTGACCCAATTCATTAAAGTACTTACACTTGGTATATTAAACTTTAAACAAGCACTGGACATTGATAAAGTTTTATTTTTTATTATCAGTACTGCTTTTAGCTTAAAATCACCTTCGTATTGGGTTGTATTTGCCCTAGGAATTAATCCATCTTTTCCATATTTTTTGTAATAGCTTAACCATTTCTTTAGTAAAGATTCTTGTATTCCATTTTTGGTTTTTACATGACTTATGCTTGCATGTTTTTTTAAAACTTCTTCAATACATCGAAGCTTAAATTCATAATTGTATTTTACTTTTCTTTCCATAAAAATGCCCCCAAATAGTGTCTAACTTTTTGGGGGCAGTTCATTGAGTTCAGGCTTTTTTTTGATAATTTTTTATTGTTCTATGGAACAAAATTATATTCTGTTTCCATTTCTGCCAATGATTTATCTAAAATATTAACATCCATTTTTATGTCTACAATTGGACGGTTATTTGCGTCTTTTGTTTGTTTAACTATCGTTGCCGCCACATCCATTCCTTTTATAATTCTTCCAAAAACAGTATAAGCACCATTTAAATTGGGCGTTCCCGCTGTGGGAATTACTATATAAAACTGCGATCCGCTAGATGCTCTCAATGGATTTGTAGCATCGCCCATTCGGGCTGCTCCTACTGCTCCATAAGTGTGTGTTAACTTTGAGTTTGTTGTGCTTATTTCTGCCGGAATAGTAAATCCCGGTCCGCCAGAACCATCATTCAAAGAATCTGTGTCTTTTGAATTTGGATCACCTCCTTGAATTACAAAATTAGTTACACAACGGTGAAATGTGGTGTTGTCAAAATAATTGGTGTCGGCCAATGCTAAGAAATTAGCTCTATGCAAAGGCGTTTCTTTATAAAGCCACATATACATATTTCCAAAACTGGTTTGAATTTCAATTATTTTTTCTTTGCTTGGCGCTACCACTTTTGTGGCTTCTTTTGTACAAGAAAACATAGTGGATAGTAGCGCACTCATTAGAATAAATTTCTTCATATTTATATAATTATAATAACAAATATATAAATTCAAGTGAAACGACAAGGCTTTTTTGTTTTTATTCTAGAAATAATGTAACAAAAATTTATTCTAAAATTTTTAAAATAAATGTAATTTGCACCAAAATTAGTTCTAATTAACTATTGGAATTAACTATTGATTTTCAAATAAATGGAAAAAAACAAAAACAATTATGCCATTATTATGGCGGGTGGAATTGGAAGCAGATTTTGGCCTGCAAGCAGAAGTACTTACCCAAAACAATTTTTAGATATATTAGGAACCGGAAAAACTTTAATGCAACAAACCTACGATAGGTTTTCAAAAGCATTTTTACCCGAAAACATTTTTATAGTTACCAATGTTGCATACATTCAATTGGTTAAAGACCAATTGCCCAATATGCCTTTTGATAGAATATTAGGCGAACCAACTGCCAAAAACACTGCCGCATGTATAGCTTATGCAAGTGCTAAAATCCATAAATTAAATACACATGCAGCCTGCATTGTAGCCCCTAGCGATCATTTGATTTTAGATGAAGCAAAGTTTTTGGATTATGTAGAACAAGGATTAAATTATGCGCACAAAAATCCTTCGTTGGTTACATTGGGAATTATGCCAAGCCGACCCGATACTGGTTATGGTTATATTCAATACCTTGAAAACAGCGAGGAAGAAAACATTCATAAAGTAAAAACATTTACCGAAAAACCAACTTTAGAAATTGCCAAAACTTTTATTGATAGTGGTGATTTTTTATGGAATGCTGGTATTTTTATTTGGTCTGTATCTTCTATAAAAAAGGCTTTTAAGCAAAATTTACCCGAGCAATACGATATTTTTGAAAATGCAGCGCAAAGTTTCTTTACCGAAAATGAAGCCGAAACAATTAGGGCGTTTTATGAGCAATGCAAAAGTATTAGCATTGATTATGGCATTATGGAAAAAGCCCAAAATGTATACGTAATTCCTAGTGAATTTGGTTGGAGCGATTTAGGAACTTGGACTTCTTTGTACGATATTTCACCAAAAGATGAAAATAACAATGTGGTAAAAGGAAAACACGTTTTTATGTATAATGTAGAAGGTTGTTTGGTAAATAAATCAGAAAGCTTAAACGGAAAAATTATTGCTTTAAAATCAGTAAAAGACCTAATTATAGTGGATACCCCAGATGTACTTTTAATTTGTGATAAAAGCCAAGAACAAGAAGTAAAACAAATAGCTACTGATTTAAAAATTAAGTTCAACGATAAATATACATAGTCAGTTTTGATTGAATGCTCCATTTTTCAAAAGCAACTTTTCAAAATGCTAGAACACAATTTGTACTAATAAATAACAATGTTTTGTTTTTTTTAAAACATTTTATTGTTGTTGTTGCTTTATATGGTTATAAATGACAGAAAGTAATACACAAGAAGAAAGTTACAGCGGACCGGCAAATTTATCGCCAATTCCCTTAAGCATTGGTTCGCCTGTAATTAGGCCTGAAGATAAAAATAAAATAAAGGCAAATGCAGTGGAAGCTATGAACCACTATGCAAATCAGGAAATATTATTGCTTAAAAGACAAGCTGATTTGATCATGACGCAGGTGCGAGAAATTGAATCACGATTGAAGATTTCAGAACACATTTATCAAAGCGATTTTAGGTTTACACCCGTTGTTAATCAAGTATATCATTTATACGAAAAAGACGATCATTACAAGCTTTCTATTATTGGCAAAAACGAATGGGGAAGAAGTAAACCATTGGGAAAATACATAGCAACCGTTAAACTTTTGGGCGACCACAGTTGGGATGTAATAGAGCGCGCAGAAAAAAGTTCGTTTGAGTAATTCTTTTAGCTGTTTCTATAGCTTTCTATTATCTCTGTAAGTGCTGTTGCTTGTTGCAGTTTTGGTGATATTTCATATATCAAAAAGTAGTCGTCAAAGCAAAGTAATAAGCCAATTTCCAAATGCTTTTTTGCTTCTTCTATTTGCCCTATTTCATATAAATAACAAACCAATCGGTAATGATATTGATGGCAATCATAATTAATTTTTAAAGCTTCCATCATCATATCTACCGCTTCTTGTAAATCCCCTTTTGAGAATTTTACAAAACTCCAATCAAGCCAAGCCTCTTGCATGGTTGCGTCTAGTTCTACCAATTTAGCATACGTTTCTTCGCAGTTTTCTATTTGATTTAATCGGTATTGCGTTTCGCCAAGTACCAATAAATATTCCGCGTTGTCTTCTTCTATCATACATGCTCTGTGATAAAAAGTAAGCGCTTCTTTGTTCTTGTTTTCCTTTTCGTATGTTAACCCAATTCCAAACCATGCTTCAGCTATATTTGGATTTAAATCAGTAGCATGTTTGTAGTTAATTCTGGCTTCATCGTTTAAATTCATGCGCTCGTAACAACCACCCAAATTACAATAAACAATGCTGTCGGCACCGTCTTCTTCAATGGCACTTTTATAAGCAGAAATTGCCTCTTCATAACGCTCCAATTCTACCAAAACATTGGCTTTGTTAAACTTTGCAGCAGTAAATTCTTCATCTATTGCTAAGCAAAATTCATAAGCATCTAAAGCTTCTATAAAACTTTCTTGTTTATAATAAATAATACCCAAGTTATACCAAGCTGTGGTGCTGTATGGATCGTTATCAATAAGTTTTTTATAGTAAAATATTGCTTTTGAATAATCGCCTAACTGATTATAACAATGCCCAATTTCGTAATATGTTTGATCAATGTCTTCAAACTCACTTATTAATATTTGAAAATATTCAATGGCTTGAATATATAAGTCAGAATCCTCGTAAATATAAGCAATTTCAAAAAGCATATCCAAACGTTCATCGGTGTGTTGAAGTGCTGTTTCAAAACTTTCATTTGCTTCCAAAAACTGTTTTAAATGAATATAAGTTTCGCCTTTTAGTAAATGTAAATCAGGGTTAAATGGTTCAAGCTTTTCAACCATTTCTAGCGCATCTAATGCATTTTCAAATTGCTCGCTTAAAATATAAATCTCAGATTTTTGTAATAAAAACTCACTGTGAAGTGCATGCAAGCCTAAAGAATAGTTAACCGCTTCAAATGCTTTTTTTACTTTATTGGATTGAATATAAAAGTCAATAATGCCTTCAAGTGATTCTGTGTCAAAGTATTCGTTGGTTTTATTGCGCAGCATTTTTTCATACCGCTGCACATCGTTACTCACATCTTCACTTAAAAAATCATCACCTTCCATCATCGGCTTATCCAAATTTAATGCTGCAAATATAAGTTCATAAATTTATTTAAATGGTCTTTTTCCATTCAGTTATTTTACAAATATTTGAACTCTTGTTAAAAATAAAAAATAATGGCAATTATGAACAAACTATTTTCGCTCGTTTTACTTCTTTTTATTACTACCAACGTTTTTGCTCAAAACAGATTTAATAAATTAAATCAAGCAAACTGGCAGCAGCATGTTTCCTATAAAATAGATGTGAAGCTAGCCGATGAAACCAATAATTTGATAGGAAATATCAGCATGGTTTATACCAATAATTCACCAAAGGAATTGACTGAAATTTACATGCATTTATGGCCAAATGCATACAGTAATAGAAATACTGCTTTTGCAAAGCAACATTTAGAAAATGGTAAAACCGATTTTTACTTTGCCAAACCCGAAGAGCAAGGAAGCATTGACAGTTTAAATTTTAAAGTAAATAATGCTAATATAAACTGGAAATTTACCAATGATGTTGACATAGCTTTGCTCACATTAAACGAGCCACTAAAACCAGGACAAAGCATAACCATTAGCACGCCTTTTAACGTTTATTTGCCAAAGGTTTATAGCCGAATGGGCCACGAAAAACAGCTTTATTGCATTACACAATGGTTTCCAAAACCTGCCGTTTTTGATGTGAACGGTTGGAATCCAATTTCCTATTTAGACCAAGGTGAGTTTTATAGCGAGTTTGGTAGTTTTGATGTAAGCATAACAATTCCTAAAAATTATGTGGTGGCTGCCACTGGTAATTTACAAAACGAAGAAGAAAAACTCTTTTTAAATACATTGGCTACCAAGCCTGCTGTAGAATATGAAGTTCCACCTATTTCAAGTAATGCTTTTAAAACATTGCGTTATATTCAGGATTCCGTTCACGATTTTGCGTGGTTTGCAAGCAAAGAATTCAATGTAAAAAAGGGCGAGATTGCTTTGCAAAATGGCAAAATAATTGAAACATGGTTATTTGCAAAAAACATCAATGATTTTGGTGTTGATTATATCAATGAAGGGGTAAAATATTACTCTGACCATATTGGAAATTATCCATACAATTTAGCACAAGTAGTGATAACGCCATTAGAAGCTGGGGGCGGAATGGAATATCCAACCATTACAAATTGCGCAAGCATAGATAGAACCACCATTATTCATGAAGTAGGACATAATTGGTTTTACGGAATTTTAGGTAGCAATGAACGCGAACATCCTTGGATGGATGAAAGCTTAAACACTTATTATGAAAGTCGCTGTACGCAAGAAAAAATAGATGCTGATATTGCTAAAAATGGCAAGAAAAAAGATGTGCTAAAAGATATGTTTAACCTTGACATTTCTGGATTTGGACAAGCACGATTGCTGTATGCAATTGCTGCTCGAAAAAATGAAGACCAAGCCGGAAATTTACCTTCAACAACATACACCGACTTTAACTATGGTGCAATTATTTACGCCAAAAACCCTTTGAGTTTTTACATGCTTCAAAATTATTTGGGTAACGAAATGTTCGATGCCATGATGCATGCTTACTATGAAAAATGGAAATTCAAACATCCACTTCCTGACGATTTTAAAAACCATGCTGAAACTTTTACTGGCAAAGATTTAAGTTGGTTTTTTAATGACGTTTTAGGTTCTACACAAAAGATGGATTACAAAGTAGTTGGCCATTCAAAAGACAGTGTAACAATTAGAAATAAAACAGGTTTAAAGGTTCCTTTTAGTCTTTCTGACAATAAAAAAAACACGCTTTTGATTGAAGGTTTTAATGGAACAAAAAGCTTTCCAATCCAAAATCCAATCCCGCAAAAACGGGACAAAATCCAAAATTTAATGATTGATGAATACAATACTTCTATTGACCTATATCGTCAAAACAATTTGTTGAAAAAATCTTTCACCATTCGCTTTTTACCCGCTTTAGAAAACCCAAATAAGCGTCAAATATTTTGCATTCCGCTATATGCTTGGAACAATTATAACCAAAGTATGTTGGGCGTGCATTTAAGCCATGATGTGTTTCCATTGCCAAAAACTGAAATTAGCTTTACACCTTTATACAGCTTTACCACCAAAGATTGGAACGGTTATTTAAACATAGCAAAAAACATTTTTCCTCAACATGGAACTACTTATAAAAAAGTAAAGATTGGTTTGAACATGTTACGTTTTGCAACAATTGGTTTAATTCAAAAAGGGTTTTTGTTAAATGATGTTGAAATGGATTATTCCATGAATTCAACCTATGAAAAATTTGAGCCTTATATTGAATTACATTTTAACCAGAAAACGGAAAGAAGTTTGTTCAGCAATGTTTTAAAAATGCGTCATGTAACTGTTTTAGAAAATAAACAAAACAGTGGTTACTTCAATAATTGGGACAATCAATCAATCTCAGCTTTTGATATAACGCATCGTTTTAAACACGATTTGAAAACATTTCCTAGCAGTGCAAACGTTAATTTACAAATAGGTACTATAAACTACAATTTTGGAAGAATAAGCGCAGATTTTACCCAAGGAATTTTATATAAAGATAAAGGAAAAACAGCCACCTTTCGTTTGTTTGCTGGAGCATTTTTAGACAATAAAAGCAATAGTAGTTATAGTTATACCAATACTAGTCAAGGCAGAAGCTTTTTTCAAGCAGGTGGAACTACAGGAAAATTTGATTACTTTTACGATGAAGCCATGTTTGGAAGAGCAGAA
>CAISTO010000003.1 GCA_903888395.1 uncultured Bacteroidota bacterium
AATAAAAAACCAGTAGTTATTATGCAAGGCCGTTTTCATTACTACGAAGGTTACAGCATGCAAGAAGTTACTTTTCCTGTGAGGGTTTTTAAATTTTTAGGAATTCAAAAATTATTAATTAGTAATGCATCGGGAGGCTTAAACCGAAACATAAAAGTGAGTGAATTGATGTTGCTTACCGATCATTTGAATTTATTACCTGAATCGCCATTACGAGGAAAACATTACAAAGAATTTGGACCGCGTTTCCCGCAAATGAGCGAACCTTATTGTTTGGTTTTAATTGAAAAAGCACGTGAAATTGCTAAGCAACACAATATAAAACTACACGAAGGTTGTTATGCCGCTGTGCAAGGACCAGCATTAGAAACCAGGGCTGAATACAAAATGATAGACATTTTAGGAGCGGATGCAGTGGGAATGAGTACCGTTCCCGAAACCATTGTAGCGGTTCAAATGGGCATACCTGTTTGTGCCATTTCGGTTATTACCGATTTAGGATTTCCTGAAGGAAATGAAACAGTAAGCATGGAGTCAATTATAGCTGCTGCCAATAGTGCGCAACCATCACTAACAAAGTTATTTAGTGAATTGGTATAAGGGATATAAAAACTACTTAATAAATTATATAAATTTACATTTTAAAAACTAAGTTGGTGTTTTAATTCATAAAACCTATTTTCGCACCCTTTAAAAATTAAAATAAACAATACAATAAAATAAATGATACAAAGTGTAATGTACGCAATACCCTTGTTGGGTGTAGTTGGCCTAATAGTAATGGCCGTTAAAAGTGCTTGGGTTAACAAGCAAGATGCAGGTGATAAAAACATGCAAGAATTGGCAGGTTATATAGCCGATGGTGCCATGGCCTTTTTAAAAGCAGAATGGAAAGTGTTAAGTATTTTTGTAGTTTTTGCCGCAGCTTTGTTGGCTTATTCAGGAACTATTCATGAAGTAAATGGTAAAGAAATTCACGGAAGTTGGATTATTTCTATTGCCTTTATTATAGGTGCGGTGTTCTCGGCTACAGCTGGTTATATTGGAATGAAAGTAGCTACTAAAGCAAATGTTAGAACTACACAAGCTGCTCGTACAAGTTTAAAGCAAGCTTTAAAAGTTTCATTTACTGGTGGAACTGTTATGGGTTTAGGTGTAGCTGGTTTAGCTATTTTAGGATTAGGTGGTTTATTCATTGTTTTCTTAAGCATTTTTGCTGAATTAGGAGAAAATACTGTTAAAACTGCTATTGAAGTATTAACAGGATTTTCATTAGGTGCTGAATCTATAGCTTTATTTGCCCGTGTTGGTGGTGGTATTTATACCAAAGCTGCTGATGTTGGAGCTGATTTAGTAGGAAAAGTAGAAGCTGGAATTCCTGAAGATGACGTTAGAAATCCTGCTACCATTGCCGATAACGTTGGTGACAACGTAGGTGACGTAGCTGGTATGGGAGCCGATTTATTTGGTTCGTACGTAGCAACTATTTTAGCTACCATGGTATTGGGTCAAGAAGTAATTGTTGCTGATAATTTTGGTGGCATGTCGCCTATATTATTACCCATGGTAATTTGTGGATTAGGAATTTTATTTTCAATAGTTGGAACTTGGTTCGTTACTATTAAAGATGACAAGTCGAATGTTCAAAATGCTTTGAATTTAGGAAACTGGGCTTCTATGGCATTAACTGTTATAGCTTCTTATTTTATAGTAAATTGGATGTTACCAGAAGGAATTATTTCATTACGTGGTATTGAATTTACTAAAAATGGTGTATTTGGTGCTATTTTAGTTGGAACTGCAGTTGGTGCAATTATGAGCATAGTTACAGAATATTACACCGCAATGGGTAAAGCTCCTGTAATGTCTATTATCAGACAATCAGCAACTGGTCATGCTACCAATATCATTGGTGGTTTATCAGTTGGAATGAAATCAACCGTTATTCCAATATTAACTTTAGCTGCTGGTATCATGGGTTCATATTATTGTGCAGGTTTATATGGTGTAGCAATAGCTGCTGCTGGTATGATGGCAACTACTGCGATGCAATTAGCCATTGATGCTTTTGGTCCTATTGCTGATAACGCAGGTGGAATTGCCGAAATGAGTCAGTTACCTCCTGAAGTTCGTGAACGTACCGATAATTTAGATGCAGTAGGAAATACCACTGCAGCTACAGGAAAAGGATTTGCCATTGCTTCGGCAGCACTAACCTCTTTAGCATTATTTGCTGCATTTGTTGGTATTGCTGGTATTGATGCCATCAATATTTATAAAGCAAATGTATTAGCTGGTTTATTTGTTGGTGCTATGATTCCATTTATATTTTCAGCATTATGTATTCAAGCAGTTGGAAAAGCAGCTATGGATATGGTTCAAGAAGTTCGCAGACAATTCCGCGAAATTCCAGGAATTATGGAATATAAAGCTAAACCGGAATATGAAAAATGTGTAGCTATTTCAACGGAAGCTTCTATCAGAGAAATGATGTTGCCTGGTGCAATTGCTTTAATTACACCAATTATAGTTGGTTTCACTTTTGGCCCTGAAGTATTAGGTGGTTTATTAGCTGGTGTTACAGTGAGTGGTGTGTTAATGGGAATTTTCCAAAGTAACGCAGGTGGTGCTTGGGATAATGCTAAAAAATCGTTTGAAAAAGGGGTAGAAATTAACGGTGAAATGTTCTATAAAAAATCTGAGCCACATAAAGCATCAGTTACTGGTGATACAGTAGGTGATCCTTTCAAAGATACTTCGGGTCCTTCTATGAATATTTTGATCAAATTAATGTCGATTGTTTCTTTAGTAATTGCTCCTTACATAGCTGTTCAAGGTGGTTTAACTGACCAAGCTGGAATGGTAAATGGTGCAAAAACTGAATGCTGCGCAATGGATTCAATGGATATGGATCATTGTGAAATGATGGGTAATTGCGATATGAGCAAATGCATGGAAATGACCAAAGAAGAATGCGCTGCTTATTGCGATAGTATGAAATGTACTCCAGCACAAAAAGAAATGTGCCAAAGTATGTATGGTGCCGATGGAAAATTTGATATGGCTAAATGCAAATCAATGTGCAAAGCTGAAATGGAAAGTGATTGTATGGAAGGTTGCGATAAAGGTTGTAAAACTGAGGAAGAGTGCATGAAAAGCTGTGGCGATGCTTGCGTTACCTCACACAAAGAAGCTAAGGCTTGTTGTGCTGAAGGCGAAAAAGAAGGTCATAGCAAAGACAAAAAATAATTAAATAGATTAAGTTTTAATATAAAAAACACGCTCTCGGGCGTGTTTTTTTGTTTATTCACATTATTCTTTTTTAAATAAATTTGATTGTTATTTAAATGTAAATAAAATGTTTTTAGTTTTAGCATTTAATTATCAAAACTTAATCATTAGCACCTTACATTTGCCTTGCATTTTATTTGCAGTAATGGAAAGTCAAATCAAGCAAAAAATTTTATTCGGGGTGTTTCTTTTTATAGCATTAGTTTATGTTATAAGGCTACTTACGTTACAAATATTTGACGATAGTTATGTTCGTTATGCGCAAAATAATGTTTTGCAAGAGCAAACAATTTATCCTGCCCGCGGATTATTAATGGACAGAAACAGCGAGTTATTAGTATATAACGACAATATTTACGACTTATTTGTAATACCAGAACAGGTAAAAAAATTAGATACCGCTTCCTTTTGCCAAGTTATTGGCATTACCAAAGAAGAGTTTATAGCCAGATTTGAAAAAATAAAACGTTCGAAAGGCTATGCTATTTATAGGCCATCGGTTTTTGAAAAGCAATTAACAATTTCAACGTATGCAAAATTCCAAGAAATGCTTTTTGATTTTCAAGGATTTTTTGTGGATGTAAGAACCGATAGAAAATACAAATACAGCAATGCCGCTCATATTATGGGTTATATTGGTGAGGTTACTGAAAAAACCATTGAAGCTTCGAATGGATATTACCGAATGGGTGATTTTATAGGTATTAGTGGCGTAGAAAAAACTTATGAAAAAGAATTAGGCGGAATAAAAGGGGTTAGGTATGTATTAGTTGACAGTAAAAGCAGAACACAGGGAAGGTATAAAGCGGGTGAATTTGACACAGCTGCCATTGCAGGAAAAAAAATAAACTTGACCTTAGATTTAAAACTTCAAGAGTTAGGCGAGCAGTTAATGCAAAACAAAATTGGAAGTGTAGTTGCAATAGAACCAAGCACTGGCGAAATTTTATCGATGGTGAGTAGTCCTGCTTATGATCCAAATTTATTTGTAGGACGCGACAGAGGAAACCATTATATGGAATTGTTACGCGACCCAAGTAAACCATTATTTAACCGACCAATTGCAGCTCCTTATCCTCCAGGTTCTATTTTTAAAATTATCATGAGTTTAATAGGTCAGCAGGAAGAAGTACTTTTTCCAAACACGGAGTACTATTGCGGAGGAGGATTTAATTCAGGCGGATTGCATGTTGGTTGTCACGCTCATGGTTCGCCACTGCCACTGCAAGGTGCAATAGCTGTAAGCTGTAACGCTTATTTTTGCCATGTATATAGAACAGTAGTAAACAATCCAAAATATCCAAAAGTAGAAGATGCTTATAATAAATTATACGACCATTTGGCAAGCTTTGGAATGGGCCGGAAACTTGGCGTAGATTTATATGGTGAAGGCACAGGATTTGTTCCAAAAGCTACTTATTACGATAAAATTTATGGACGAAATCATTGGCAAGCATTAACCACTATATCATTAGGAATTGGGCAAGGAGAATTAGGAATTACACCATTACAAATGGCCAATGCAACTGCTTTAGTGGCTAACCGTGGATATTATATAACACCACATATAGTTAGAAGAATTGAAAGCAGAAAAAATCCAAATCCTGAATATAATATTAAACATTGGTGTTCTGTTGATACTAGTTATTTTCCGGTAGTAATTAATGGAATGGAAGACGTGGTAAACCATGGAACAGCATACATAGCAAGAATTCCGGGAATAGCTATTTGCGGAAAAACAGGAACGGCACAAAATCCACATGGTAAGGATCACTCTATATTTTTTGCTTTTGCACCCAAAGACAATCCAAAAATTGCCATAGCAGTAGTAGTTGAAAATGCAGGATTTGGAGCAACTTGGGCCGCGCCAATTGCCAGCTTAATGATAGAACAATATTTAACAAAAAAACACGATACACGACCAGCCTTAGTAGAACGAATGGTGAAAGGAAACTTAACACATAAACCAATTTTAAATGACTCAACAGCAACCAAAACCAGCACACATTGATTGGATAAGTTTAACCCTTTATGTGGTTTTTGTTATATCAGGATTGTTGTGCATTTATGCTTCGGTTTTTAAAGAAACCAATCCAAATATTTACGATATGGATATGAATTATGGCAAGCAATTGTTATGGATTGTAATCTCTTCATTTATTGCTTTATTGATATTACTGGTTGATGAAAAACTATTTTATGCATTTGCCTATGGCTTTTATGGCATCACAATTATTTTACTTTTAGCCACTTTTGTTATTGGTGCTGAAATTAAAGGAAGTAGTAGCTGGATTAGAATTGGGGGATTTCAAATTCAGCCCGCGGAGTTTGCTAAGTTTGGAACAGCCTTAGCACTTGCAAAATTCTTAAGTGGATATAATATTAATTTTAAGGATTTGAAAGTAAAATTGATATGCTATGCAATTATTGCCCTACCCATGATTATTATTTTATTACAAAACGAAACAGGTTCGGCTTTGGTTTTTGCTTCCTTTTCTTTGGTTTTATACCGTGAGGGATTACCTGGATGGTTACTTTTAGGAGGAGTTGGTTTAGCTATTTTAGCAGTATTAGCCTTACTTTTTCCGCCACTTAATATTATAATATTTTTGGGTGTTTTAGCAGTAATTGTTTTAGTATTTGTTCGAAGAACAACATTACTTATATTTTTAACAATTGGTGTGGTGGCAATTTCAAGCATTTATGTAAGTACTGTAAATTATGCTTTTGAAAATGTATTGCAAGCGCACCAAAGAACCAGAATAAATGTATTGCTAGGCAAAGAAGTGGACTTAAAAGGTGCTGGCTATAATGTACAGCAATCGCTTATTGCAATTGGCTCTGGCGGTGCTTTTGGTAAAGGATATTTAGAAGGAACTCAGAACAAATTCAGGTTTGTACCTGAGCAAAGTACCGATTTTATTTTTTGTACCATTGGAGAAGAATTTGGGTTTTTAGGATCCTTGATTTTTGTAATACTTTACATGCTTTTACTATACCGATTACTAGTAATGGCAGAAAGACAAAGAAGTAAATTTAACCGTGTTTATGGCTATAGTATAATAGCAATTTTGTTCTTCCATTTTCTAATAAATATAGGAATGACATTGGGCTTAATGCCAGTAATTGGTATTCCCCTACCCTTTTTTAGTTATGGTGGTTCTGCATTATTAAGCTTTACTATTTTACTGTTTATTTTTATTCGTTTGGATGCAAACAGGGTAAATGAGTTAAAAAGTTTTGAATAAATTAAGCATTTTCTAAAGCTTCAACATCAAATTTTGTCATTTTCATAAATGCTGCCATTACTCATTGTGATTTTTCGGGATTAGAGATTAGTTTTACTCACCAAATAATTAGTTTTTTTTGCTAAATAAAAAAGCCTTGATTGAATTTCAATCAAGGCTTTTTTATTTATACAGTAGCGTGCGAAATTCTTTCTAGCGCTTCTTTATTTATTATCTTTATTCTTTTTCCTTCAAAGTCAATATACTTATCCGATTTAAACTCTGAAAGCAATCTAATTAAAGTTTCAGTTGCTGTTCCAACTATGTTAGCCAAATCCTCGCGAGGCAAACTAATAGGAATAACTGGCTCCTCTTCTACCGATTTGGTAGCAAAAGTTTGATGTAAATATAAAATGGTTTCAGCCACTCTTTCTCTTACACTTTTTTGAGCTAAACTCTGAACTTTTTCATTGTTTAAGCCCATGTCGTGGCAAAGTGCTTTAAACATTTGTTTATTAATTTCGGCATTGCTTTGCAACAAATCCAAGAAAACTTGTCGTGGAATAAAACAAGCAGTTACATCGTCAATACAAGTGGCAGTAGCAGTTAAAGGCTCTTCGGCAATAACGGCACGATAACCTAAAAACTCACCTTCTTTGGCAAAGCGCAGAATTTGCTCTTTTCCAAAATTATTACTACGAGTAATTTTAACAATTCCTTTTGTAATACAATATATTCCAAGTGGCAAATTATCTTCATAGAAAATGGCTTGTCCTTTTTTATATTGTCCACATGACTTACCGGTACTAATTGCATGTACTTCCTCAGGATTACAGAATTTCATAAATGAAATGGATTTCGAGTCGCACATTTCGCATTCAAGCTTTACTTTTTGCATAGTAAAAAACATTGGGTTAAATGATGTTTCAAATATAGAGAGCTAACGGCTTAACAAAAAATTAAATAGCAAATTATTTTCAGAATTTTGATCTTTTGTTAACTTATTATTATTTATTGAGCACCCAAAGTAAGTCAAAATATTTTGTAAATCAGCTATTAAGTTGTTTTTACCCCAAATATTTTTTGTAAAAAATTGTTCAAAACTTTCTTGTCCATATTTTTCTAAAAGTGCCTGGTAATCATTTTCAGTGTAACCTTTATTGTTTTTATAGAACAAATGATACAAATCGTGCATTACATTATCCAAGCTATATTTACCATTTGAGTTCTTAATGATGGTTAAATCGGCAATCATAGCAGCTAACATTCCCTCTATGTAAATACTTACTTTTCGGGCAGCTACTCCCGGCACATAACCATCGAGCCAAGTATCAAAACTTGATTCTGCTACTGAATAATTATGAATTCCTGGATTAGAAATATGACGCAAAAAATCATCATTCCAACTTTCAACGTATTGATCCCAACTCCAAACCCCACTTCTAAGTAACATTAAATCGCCATAATAAGTGGTAACACCTTCATATATGTAACCCAAAGTACTGTAATTTTCTTTGGTAAAATCGTATGGCAACATGCTTGCTGGACGAATTCTTTTTACATTCCACATATGAAAAAGTTCGTGGCTACTGATGGCTAATAATGAATTATAAAAATCATCACGAAGCATGTCATTACCCAATCCCATGGCAATAACGGTAGAGTCGGCATGTTCCACTCCATGTCTGAAAGCAGTAGGCAACATTTGATATAAAAAATGATAATCTGTGCATGGAAATTCTTTGAAAATATCAATTTGTAAGGTAGTATAAGCTTTTGTGTCAGCTTCTAGTTTTACAATATCTAATTCATGTTTACCTTGAAACCAAAAATGAATATTGGAATCATTTACTTTAAATTCATGGTGTTGCAAGGTATTACTTGCAATAAAAGGACTATCGGCTAATTGATCAAAATTATTTGCAATTAAAATATTGTTTAAACTTGGCAATTGACAAGCTATTTTATAATCGGAGGGAATGTTTAATTTTACTTCAAATTGCTCTTCCATTTTACCTACTTCATACATAAAACAATGAACAGGATTTACATATAATTGCTCTTCATTGATAAAGCAAGCTCCTGCATCTAATTGATTTGCGTAATATTCATAGGAAACGGTAATTTCAGCATTATTTTCTGAATTGTAAATTAACCAACTGTCTTTTGTTTGCTTCCTAACTTTAAGTTCAGCTCCATTTTTTGACATTGCTTTAAAGCAACGAATATTTTTGGCAAAGTTTGCTAACTCATATCTGCCGGGCCTCCAAGCTGGAAGTTGCAGTATAATTTCAGTACTATTAGAAATGATTTTGGCTTCAATTTCAATAAAATTTTCAAAAGCCTTGTTTATTGATACTTGGTATTTCATATTTGTTGCAAAATATGAACATACCAATAATAACCACCATTTTTTCTGTAATAATGTTATTAATTTTTACAGGACTTTCACTAATAAAAACACAAAACATAACCTTACAACTTGTAAGTGTAGTAGTTAGCGCATTTTGCATTGGCGTCATTACGTGTATTATTATAGTAAATTACGACAATAAATCAGCTTTAATATGGCCAGGATTATTTGTAATTATGATCATCAATAAAGTGATTGAAATAAATAAAAATCTTCGATAATAAATTTTTATAGTAGCTTCACTCAAAAACCAATAATATTGCACCGTGAAAAAATATTTATTAATAGCATTCAGCTTATTCACTTTAAGTAGCATTGCTCAAAGCAGTAAAGATGCCGATTTGTTAATTAACAAAATTAGCAAACGTTACAAAAAATTCAGTTCCATTAAAGCCGATTTTACCTACAGCATTGAAAGTAAAGCCGAAAAAATTAATGAAAAACAAAAAGGAAATATTGTAATAAAAGGCAATAAATTCAGGTTAGACATTGCAGGGCAAACCATTATTTGCGATAATAAAACGCAATGGACTTATAGTAAAGAAATAAATGAAGTAAATGTTCAGCATTATAAACCTAAGGAAGGTATTATGAAATTGGACGACATATTTACGATGTATAACAAAGGCTTTGTAAGTAAAATGGGTGAAGTGGTGAAAGAAGGTGGCAGAGAATTAACTATTTTAGAACTTGCTCCAAAAGATAAAAAGAAGAACTATTTTAAAATTAAACTTTTTATTGAAAAAAATAATCAGCAAATTATTAAAACAGTTGTTTTTGATAAAAACGGAAGTGTTCACACTTATACTATTACCAATCAAATACCGAATATTAAATTTGATGATGGCTTTTTTACTTTTGTAGCTAAAAAATACCCCAATGTTGAAATTAATGACATGAGGTAAAACAAATTATTAGCCGTTAGTTTTTGAACTATTTTCGATAATAAATAATCTTACAAAAATCCCCAAATATTTGCCCAATGCCTTTGGCATTGGGCAAATATTTGGGGATTTTTTGTAGGTG
>CAISTO010000004.1 GCA_903888395.1 uncultured Bacteroidota bacterium
CACTCCAGCTTACATTAACATTATCTAATATTAGTGATGAGTTATAAATTTGAAGAATAATTAATAAAAATATTAAAAATAGTACCATAGTTACTGCCATTATTGGTGTTGTACCCCAACCTGGTGCAACTTTACCATATTCTGCATTTAGTGGGCGTAAAATTTCTCCTAATCATGTTCTTAATGCCATAATTTATTATCAAAAATACTATGAATATATGCAATCGTCTAAATTTTATATAAAAATTTTAGTTTTTCCTTATTTACCAAGTACACGTGGAGTTTCTCTAAAGAAAACTGCAAAAAATAGGATTAATAATGTTCCGATCAATAAAAAAGTATATACTAATGCTTCCATTTTTTCTTTATAAAGATTTTACTATTTGTTAAACGGTACCTTGTTTACGAGTTGACCTATCTCCTAATTTGGTATATACACCAAATTCTACTTGCTCAGTAACTTCTGCTCCAATACCTGTGAAAACATCTCGGAATAAAGTACGCGCACCATGCCATAAATGTCCAAAGAAGAATAATAGGGCTAAATTTACGTGACCATAGGTATACCATCCACGTGGGCTACTACGGAATACTCCATCAGATTCTAAACTTGTTCGGTCAAACTCAAAAACTTCACCTAACTGAGCTTTTCTAGCAAATTTTTTTACAGTTGGTGCATCTTTAAATGATTGACCATTTAATTTACCTCCATAAAAATTTACATTTACACCCACTTGTTCAATACTATATTTTGATTCTGCTCGTCTAAATGGAATATCTGCTCTAATAATACCATCCCGATCAACTAAAATAACTGGAAAAGTTTCAAAAAAGGCAGGCATACGACGTACCGTTAATTCGCGACCTTCTTTATCAAAAAATATTGGATGCCCTAACCAAGATTCAGGAATTCCATCTCCTTTATTCATTGGACCTGCACGGAATAAGCCACCTTTAGCAGGATTATTACCAATGTAATCATAGAATGCTAATTTATCAGGAATTTTAGACCATGCATCTGCTTGCGATAAACCTTCGTTTACTGAGATTTCTACACGACGCTCAATTTCTTGTAAGAAATATCCACTATCCCATTGATAACGAGTTGGTCCAAATAATTCAATTGGAGTAGTTGCGTTTCCATACCACATAGTACCCGATGTAACAAATGCAGCCCAGAATACAGCTGCAATACTACTAGATAATACAGTTTCAATATTACCCATACGTAAAGCACGATACAAACGTTGTGGTGGTCGAATTGTTAAATGAAATACTCCGGCAAGTATTCCTAGTGTACCAGCCGCAATGTGGTGAGATGCGATACCACCACCACTAAATGGGTTAAAACCATTCGCACCCCAATCAGGACTTACTGGTTGGACTTTACCTGTAATTCCATAAGCATCTGATATCCATATTCCTGGCCCAAATAATCCTGTTACGTGAAATGCCCCAAATCCAAAACATAAAAGACCCGATAATAATAAATGTATACCAAAAATTTTTGGTAAATCTAATGATGGCTCATCCGTTCTTGGATCACGAAATAGTTCAAGATCCCAGTATACCCAATGCCAAATTGCAGCAAGAAAACAAAGTCCAGATAAAACTATATGTGTTAAAGCAACACCCTCATAACTCCATAGTCCCGGATTTGAGACGCTTTCACCTGTAATACTCCATCCGCCCCATGAATCTGTAATTCCTAATCTTGTCATAAATGGCATTACATACATGCCTTGACGCCACATTGGATTTAGTACTGGATCAGATGGATCAAAAATTGCTAACTCATAAAGTGCCATTGAACCAGCCCAACCTGCAACAAGTGATGTATGCATTAAATGAACTGCAATTAATCGGCCTGGGTCATTTAAAACAACTGTATGAACGCGATACCAAGGTAGTCCCATTTTTATTGGTCTCCTAAATTAAAAAAACAAAGTTTTTAACTTTCTTACATATAAATACACAAATAA
>CAISTO010000005.1 GCA_903888395.1 uncultured Bacteroidota bacterium
AAATATTCACTTGGCTTTGGAAGGCGGTCATGTTGCGCCTCGCATAGCACATCATAAAGATAAAACAGGTTTTGAAATAGAAACTGTTTTGTTAAATGAAGTAAAATCTAGGAAAAATATTAATCTTATTTCACACCAAATTGTAATAGATTTGATTACAACCAAAGATCAATCAAACACTATTTGTAATGGTGTTTACGTATATGAATATTTGACCAATAAAATAATAACCATAGCCGCCAAAACCATTGTATTGGCAACTGGTGGTTGTGGGCAGGTTTATTATAACACCACCAATCCTTTGGTAGCCACTGGCGATGGTTACGGAATGGCTTACCGTGCTGGCGCAATACTAGAAAACATGCGTTTTGTGCAATTTCATCCAACTGCTTTATTTCAAAAGAATCACAATGATGTTTCGTTCCTAATTTCGGAAGCAGTTCGTGGTTTTGGCGCTCATGTAATTGATGAAAATGAAAATAGGTTTTTATTTGTTTATGACAAGCGTGGGGAATTAGCCACTCGTGATATTGTAAGCGCGGCCATTTTTGAACACATGCAAGCTAAAAAAACAGATTGTATGTACTTAGATTTACGTCATTTAAATGCAAAAGCATTTCAAAGTAATTTTCCAATTATTACCGAAAAATTAAACGAATTAGGTTATCATATTTCTACTGATATAATTCCAATTGTTCCATCGGCACATTATCAATGTGGTGGTATAAAAGTAAATGAAAGGGCACAAACAACTATTGAAAATTTATATGCTTTGGGAGAAGTGTCGTGTACAGGATTGCATGGCGCAAACAGACTCGCATCAAACTCCCTTTTAGAAGCGCTTGTTTTTGCCCACGAAGCAGCTGTAAATATTGTAAATAAAATTGATTTTGTGAAACAAAATAGTAAAGATTTAACACCAATAACTAAAGAAAATTTAGTGCAATACACTAACTATAATTGGATTCAAAAACAAACTAATTTATTAAAGAAAACCATGAGTGCAGCTACTTTTCAAGCTGATAATTATAATTATAAAAAGGTGCTATATTTTACAGAACAAATATTAGAAAATATTGAAAGAGAAAATGCTGAAAATTATTATTCTATTGAACTCTTAAACTTACGAAGTATGGCTACTACAGCTAAAATAATTATTGAAGATTTAATTTATTCAAATCAACTAAAACATAAAAATCAATTAGTGTTAGAAACAATTTAGAAAAACCAAAAAAAATGAAACCCAAAAAAATATCATGGGCAGAGCCCTATAGAATGAAGATGGTAGAACTTCTAAAAATGACCACCCGCCAACAACGTGTAAAAGCAATAAAAGAGGCAGGTTATAACACTTTCTTGTTACATTCCGATGATGTATATATTGACTTACTAACAGACAGTGGAACCAATGCCATGAGCGATAGACAATGGAGTGGAATGTTTATGGGTGATGAAGCTTACGCTGGTAGTAGAAGTTTTTATAACATGGAAAAATCGGTGCAGGAAATTTATGGTTACAAACATGTAATTCCAACACACCAAGGTCGTGGAGCAGAAAATATACTTTCCAAAATTTTGATAAAAAAAGGTGATATCGTACCCGGAAACATGTACTTTACCACTACCCGTTTACACCAAGAATTGGCAGGAGGAAAATTTGAAGATATTATTATTGATGAAGCACATGATCCTATAAACGAACATCCATTCAAGGGTAATGTTGACCTGAATAAATTAGATGCCATTGTAAAAAAACATGGTGCTTCTAAAATTCCTTATGTGAGCATAGCTACTAATGTAAACTTAGCAGGTGGACAACCAGTAAGCATGCAAAACTTAAAAGAACTACGTGCCTATACCAAAAAACATGGCATTAGAATTATTCATGACATGACACGTGTAGCCGAAAATGCTTATTTTATTCAAGCACGTGAAAAAGGATATGAGAAAATTTCCATCAAAGACATTGTAAAAGAAATTTGTTCTTATACTGATGGTGCTACCATGAGTGCAAAAAAAGATGCTTTGGTTAACATTGGTGGATTTTTGGCAACTAACGAATTAGACACTTACGAAAAAGCAAGAAATTTAGTAGTAGTTTACGAAGGTATGCCAACTTACGGTGGCCTTGCAGGACGCGACATGGAAGCCATTGCTATAGGCATCAGAGAAAGTGTAGATGACCACCATCAACATGCACGTGTTGGTCAGGTTTTATACCTTGGAAACAAAATGATAGAATATGGAGTTCCAATTGTTAAACCAATTGGTGGACATGGAATATTTGTGGATGCAAAAGCATTTTTACCTCATATTCCACAAGATCAATTTCCAGCTCAAACGCTTGCAGCTGAAGTTTACATAGAATCAGGTGTTAGAACCATGGAACGCGGTATAGTGAGTGCAGGACGAAAAGCAAATGGACAAAACTATAATCCAAAATTGGAGTTAGTTCGTTTTACTATTCCTAGAAGAGTTTATACCCAAGCGCACATGGATGTAATAGCTGAAGCAACTGCCAATGTTTATGAAAAAAGAAACAAAATAAAAGGAATGAAAATGGTGTATGAACCTGAATATTTAAGGTTCTTCCAAGCTCGTTTCGAAAAACTATGATTAACCAACAACTGATATCACCACAACACATAGCTGTTATTGGAGCTTCTGAGCATGAATCAAAACCTGGAGGAAAGGTGTTGTTTAATTTATTAAACGGGGGCTTTAAAGGCAAGATTTATGGCGTAAATCCTAAACAATTAAATATTGATGGGGTTATACATGTAAAAAATATAAATGATTTACCAACTATTGATTTAGCTATTTTAGCTATTCCAGCTGAATATTGTATTCAAGCGGTAAAAGATTTAATACAAAAAAACACCAAAGCATTTATCATTTATTCCTCAGGTTTTGGTGAAGCAGGTGAAAAAGGAAAATTGTTAGAAAATGAATTAGTAGAAATAATCACCCGTGCAAATGCTTGCTTAATTGGGCCAAATTGCATTGGTGTGATCAACGAAAACTATAAAGGAGTTTTTACTACTCCAATTCCAATATTTGATTCAAAAGGATGTGAGTTAATATCAAGTTCGGGGGCTACAGCAGTATTTATAATGGAAGCTGCTAAGTCAACAGGATTAAGGTTCTCCAATGTTTATTCTATAGGAAATGCTTCGCAAATATCGGCTGAAGATATTTTAGAACACATGGATAAAACTTTTGATAGCAATAGTCCAAAAGTTAAATTATTATACTTAGAAAGCATTCGAAATCCTTTTAAATTATTGAAGCATGCTTCATCATTGATAAAAAAAGGTTGTAAAATAGCCGCTATCAAATCAGGACATTCAGATGCTGGTGGAAGAGCAGCTTCATCGCATACCGGTGCTTTAGCCACTTCCGATATTGTAATCAGAGCCTTGTTTAAAAAAGCAGGAATTATGTATTGCAGTGGCCGAGATGAATTAATT
>CAISTO010000006.1 GCA_903888395.1 uncultured Bacteroidota bacterium
CGTTTTCAACCTGTTATCAGCCATTAATTGTTCTAATTTTGAAGCACCAATTTTGGCATTAAACGACCTGAAAAACAAAGGAATTCCTAAACCAATTTGTGCAGATTGAAAGCGTTTTTCATAAGCATAATCAATATTATCAGCACCAATTCCTCTTATACTCATATTGCTGTAAGCAAGCGTTAATTCAGGCAATAAACGCGCTTTTTCCAATCGTGTGTTTACCAAAAAATATTGTTTTTGCTGTTGCAATAATTTAATGGATGGATGGTTTTCAATTACATTGCTGTCAGCAATATTTGAATTGTCAATTTTAAAGTTTTCAGCATTTGGAATATAAGAAATTGAAGTATTCAAAAGTAATTGAAACTGCATCAATAATAATTCCATATCGGTATTTATCTGATTCAATTGGATGCTAATTTGTGCCCGTTGATTTTCGGCAGTGGTATATTCTAACACATTGCTTACCCCCGATTTAAAACGAGCGGTAGCCTTAGTTAAAAAACCAATATACATGCTATCGTTGCTTTGCAATAATTTTTGCTTTTGCAATAAATACAAGTATGAATAAAATGCTTGTCGTACTTGTTTTTTTAGTTCTACTTCCTTTAGAGCTACATTTATATTACTGCTTTTCCAAAGCGATTTTAAAGCACTTTTTTGATTGGAATAAACGCTTGGAAAATTCAAATTTTGAACAATTCCAAAACGTGTATCGGTATAAATGCTATTGATTTGGCCGTACTCCGCATTCACCATTGTTTGCGGAATATTGGCACCAGTTTGAATCAACTTTTTCTGATAATCAGCTTTCAGTTTTTCGTTTTTAACATTTAAGTTGTTGTTCAAAGCGCTGTCAATTGAAGCTTGTAATGTGATTGTATTTTGAGCATTTGTGAATTGGCAATTGGCAATAAGCAATAGGCAAATAACAATTGGCAAATAACAATTGGCAATACACATTTTCAGTTTTGTGGTTTTTATAATTTTTTCTTGCAAATTGCTATTTTCATCCCAATTTATCGGTAGCATATTCATTTTTCTTTTTTTCATTTTTAATATTTTTCAGGATTGTTAATCATGTGATTTAATAATTTACCAACTTCATCGTTTTTATTAAGTAAATCATTTTTAGTTTGTTCATTAATATATTTCGTTGCATATGCAAAGTCAATCCAAACATTTGTTTCAGAATTTTCGGCATCGCAATCGGTTAATTTAGAAATAAAATGAGCGGGGTATCTCTTTTTTCTATATGCTTCCGCAAGATTTGCACAAACACTTCGAGATGATCTTCTTACTTGATCAGTTAAAGAATATTTTTCTTCTGAAGGAAATATTTTACTAATTTCAAATATAGCCATTGCTTGTTCAAAAGCTTTTTTATATAAAGTTGTTTCCTTAAAATTCCTTACACTCATTTTCTGTAAAATTTAAAAGTAATAATATTTTTTATTGCTTATTGCATTTTGCCAATTGCTCATTGCTTATTGTTTGGTGCCCGTTGCCTATTGCCCTTTGCTTATTGCCGATTGTTTGCTGCCTATTGTTCTTTTAGTTTCATAATTCTCCAGCAATACATACAAAATTGGCAATACGAATAATGTTAAGAGCGTTGCAATCATTAATCCTCCAATTACTACTGTGGCTAATGGACGCTGAACTTCTGCACCTGCACCGCTACTAATTGCCATAGGCAAAAACCCTAAAGAAGCAACAAAAGCAGTCATTAACACAGGTCGTAAACGAATTTTAGTTCCCATCAAAACTATTTTTCGAGTATCAGTAAAACCTTCTGTTTTTAATCGGTTAAACTCCGCAATGAGCACAATTCCATTTAAAACTGCTACACCAAAAAGTGCAATGAAACCAACACCTGCGGAAATACTAAAAGGCATTTCTCGTATATAAAGTGAAAAAATACCACCGATGGCTGATAATGGTATGGCAGTATAAATTAGCAAACTTTGCTTGATAGAATTGAATGAAAAATAAAGCAATAAAAAAATCAACAATAATGAGATTGGAACCGTTAAACTTAACCTTGCTTTGGCAGCATTTAAGTTTTCAAAAGCACCACCATAAGTTACATAATAACCTGCAGGAAACTTAATATTTTTCTCCACTTTGCTTTGTAATTCTTCTACTATTGATTGCACATCGCGGCCACGAACATTGAATCCTACCACAATTCTTCGTTTGGCATCTTCGCGTTGAATTTGATTGGGGCCTTCTTTCATTTCCACATTGGCCAATTGACTTAAAGGAATTTGAATGCCCATGGCTGTTGGAATTAAAAGATTTCTTACATCTTCTATATTTTTCCGTTGGTCACCAGCTAAACGAACTACCAATTCAAAACGTTTTTCACCTTCAAAAACAACTCCTGTAGACTGACCCGCTAAACCAGTATTTACAATTTTATTGATGTCAGAAATATTTAAACCATATTGAGCAATTGCCGCTCTGTTATATTCAATAATAATTTGCGGCATACCACTAACCGGCTCCACAAAAATGTTTTTAGTGCCTTCAACCATTGAGGATAATTGACCTAATTTTTCAGCATAATGAGCCAAAGTATCCATGTTTTCGCCAAATATTTTACAAACAACATCTTGCTTAGCACCTGTCATTAATTCATTAAAACGCATTTGAACTGGAAACTGAAAACTGGTGGTAACACCTGGAACAGCCTCTATGGCTTTGCTCATTTTTTCGGAAAGTTCAGGAAAAGTTTTTGCGGAAATCCATTCATCTTTATCTTTTAAAATGACCATCATATCGGCAGCTTCCATAGGCATTGGATCTGTTGGAATTTCGCCACTTCCAATTTTAGTAACTACTTGTTGCACCTCAGGAAATTGTTCCTTTAATATTTTAGCAGCTTTTTGAGTATTTTCAATAGTTGTTGTTAAATTACTTCCTGTTAAAACCCTTGTTTCTACTGCAAAATCTCCTTCCTCTAAAGCTGGAATAAACTCCCCTCCCATTTGCATCAAAACAAAAATGGATATAGCAAATAATGATACTGCTGAAATGATTATTGTATTAGGAAATTGAAGTACATTACTCAAAGCTTTTTGATAATGACGTTCAAAAAATTCCATCATTTTATCAGAAAAAGTTTTTTTATGTTTAATCTTATTATTCAAAAATAATGAACTCATCATTGGCACATAAGTTAACGATAAAATAAATGCACCTATAAGGGCAAATGCTACAGTTTGTATCATAGGTTTAAACATTTTTCCTTCAATGCCTTCTAAAAAGAAAATAGGCAAATAAACTACTAAGATTATTATTTGACCAAATACAGCAACGCTCATCATTTTACTAGTTGATTTTTGGGTTTCATCATCCAATTGATTAGCTGTTAAAAGTACATCTTTATGTTTATGACTTAAAGTATGAAGTAATGCTTCAACAATAATTACTGCACCGTCTATAATTAAACCAAAATCCAACGCACCTAAACTCATTAAATTTCCACTAACTCCAAAAATATTCATCATAATGATGGCAAATAACATGGCTAAAGGAATGACTGAAGCCACTAAAAAACCTGCTCGTATATTTCCTAAAAATAAAATCAAAACAAATAGTACAATCAACGCACCTTCAATTAAGTTCGTTTTTACAGTTCCAATGGCATTATCTACCATTTTTGTTCTGTCTAAAAACGGGTCAATGATTACACCTTCGGGCAATGTTTTTTGAATTTGAGCAATTCGCTTTTTTACATTTTTAATTACATCACTGCTGTTTGCACCTTTCAGCATCATTACAACGGCACCAGCTACTTCGCCTTTATCATTATAACACATGGCACCATAACGAGTAGCATATCCAAAACGAACATCGGCTACATCTTTAATTAACAAAGGTGCACCACTTGCTGTTTTTTTAATAAAAACCGATTTGATATCATCAATGCTTCCAACCAAACCTTCACTTCTAATGTATAAAACAGTTGGCCCTTTTTCAATATAAGCGCCACCCGTATTTTGGTTATTACTTTCTAAAGCAGCAAATACTTCGTTTACTGTAATATTATATGATTGAAGTTTATTTGAATTGATGGCAATTTCATATTGTTTCAATTTTCCACCAAAGCTACTCACATCGGCTACACCTTTTACACCAAGTAATTGCCTGCGCACCATCCAATCTTGAATAGTTCGTAATTCCATGGCATCGTATTTACTTTCATAACCTTCTTTTGCACGAACAGAATATTGATAAATTTCGCCTAAACCAGTAGTTACAGGTCCCATAGAAATAGAGCCAATTCCCTTTGGTAAATCGGCTTGAACTTGTTGTAATCTTTCAGCTACTTGCTGACGAGCCCAATAAATGTCGATTCCATCTTCAAAAACAATGGTAACTAAGGATAATCCAAAACGTGAAAAACTTCTGATTTCATGTAATCCAGCAATATTACTATTTGCCAATTCAATTGGAAACGTAACTAATCTTTCTATGTCGGTTGCTCCATATGAAGGGGCAACAGTTATTACCTGAACCTGATTATTAGTAATATCAGGAACTGCATCAATGGGTAGTTTTGTAAATTGGTAACTACCATAACCAATTAAGGCAATTGTAAAAAGCCCTATGATCAGTTTCTGTTTCACAGAAAATGAAATAATACTATTCAGCATAATGCATAAAATTTTTTAATTTAAAAAAAGCCACAAAATATATTGACAAAACAGTATACAAAAAACTGTTCAATCAACAATTGAAGGCGAAAATATATAATATATTTATGAAAACTTTGGCGGTTGCCAAATAGATTTAATGGAAGATGTATTGTTAAACTGTTCCGATTTAATCACAAAATCCTTAACTGTAAAAGAAGGCAAATTATATGTTTCAACTGTAAGGTCAAAACAGATAGAATTGATGGTATTATTTTTTTCAAAATGCGATTGCGATTTAAATGGCAATTTCATGTCTTCATCGTAATCAGCATCTTTTATGGTATTAGTTGAATAATGATTACATAAAAATTCCCAAAAATCGACATGTTTATTTCCTTCATTGTGTTGCATAAAGTGTTCTACCAATAAAGGCAATTTGAACAATTCATTGAACTCAGTGGCAGTTAATAAATATGCACTTAAAAATAATATGGACATCCATTTTTTCAACAATTCAAATGTACAAATAAATGTTTAATTGAAAACATTATTTAACACATGATTTTAGCCATTGAAAATTCAAAAAAAAAGCCTGTCAAACAATTTATGACAAGCCTTAATTTTACATATAATTTAAACTCAAATATAATTTCTTGGTTATTTATGCAGCAATTTCGTCAGCTACTTTATCGTATCCATACATTTTAGCATAGTTGCTTAATTTTCCTTTTAACTCACGTTTTGCAACAAAAATTCTTGTTTTTACGGTTCCAATTGGAATATTCAGCATTACAGCAATTTCTTCATATTTATATCCGTTAAAACTCATGGTAAAAGGAGTTTTTAAATTTAAAGGTAATTTTTCTATTTCAGCTTCAATGTCTTGAATAATAAATTTTTGCTCTCCTTTATTTGCTTCAGTAATTGCAAAAGAATCAATAAAATACTCATTATTGGTATTGTCTATAAAAGTATTTCTTTTAATCATTCTTCGGTAATTATTTATAAAGGTATTTTTCATAATTGTATATAACCAACCTTTTAAATTAGTACCTTCTTGAAACTTATCTTGATAGGTAAATGCTTTTAACATCGTTTCTTGAACTAAATCATCAGTGTCGTCAATATTACGAGTTAACTGATAAGCATATTTACGCAAGCTTTTTGCTTCATGCTGAACTGTATTTTTGAAATGTATTGATGTCATTTTGTTTAATTATTTTCAATTATTGTTCAACAAGATTGGGTTATTATTTTCACAAAAGCAAACACTTTGTTTAACTAAATCTATTTTTTATTAAACAAAATATTATAATATTGATTATCATGTAATTAATTTTAATAAAATGACATTTCAAACAGATTAATTACAAAATTATTACAAAATACTGGATAAAATTAAAATAATAAAAAATCATTATTTAGAATTACTCTAAATAAATTAGATAAAAAAAGAAATCTTTAAGTAAATATTGAATAGTAAATTATTTAACAATAAAATTTGAATTACATTTGAAACAAAATATATTCATATTTAGTTATTGATTATATACTTCTAAAAAACAGTACTTTTAAAACAAATGGAAATTTCAGTTTCAAGAAAAACTCACTTTAATGCAGCGCACAGGTTAAATGTTGCAAGTTGGAGTGAAGAAAAAAATAAATTATATTTTGGTGCTTGTAATAACAAAAACTATCACGGTCATAACTATGATTTAATAGTTACAGTTACGGGTGAAATAGATGAAGAGACAGGTTATTTGATAGATTTGAAAATTTTAAATGAAATAATTTTCCAAGAAATTGAAAACAAATTTGACCATAAAAACTTTAACTTAGATACTGAAGAATTTAAAGAATTAAATCCAACTGTAGAAAATATAGCTGTAGTAATTTGGCGAATTTTAAGAGAAAAAATTGATACCAAACTAAAATTGAAAATTATTTTATATGAAACCGAACGAAATTTTGTTGAATACAATGGAAAATAAAAATATTAATACAGAGTCAATTGGAAACGATCATATTGTTTTTTCGTTAGAAACTCCATTAAGAGATGATGCATTTAAGTTAGATGACGAACTAAAAATTGAGTTGATTGAAAAGCATTTCAAAGAAATAATGCAAATTTTAGGTCTAGATTTAAGTGATGATAGCTTAAAAGGAACGCCAAATAGGGTTGCAAAAATGTATGTAAATGAGATTTTTAGTGGTTTAAATCCTAAAAATAAACCTGAAGTAAAACTATTTGAAAATAGGTATAATTATAAAAATATACTACTTGAAAAAAACATATCTTTTCATAGCGTTTGCGAACATCATTTTGTACCAATCATAGGAAAGGCACATGTGGCATATATTCCAAATGGAAAAGTAGTTGGATTGTCAAAATTAAATAGAATAGTGCGCTATTTTGCCCAACGCCCTCAAGTTCAAGAACGAATGACCATTCAAATAACAAATATGTTAAAAGAAGAACTTAACACTGATAGTGTTGCTGTAATTATTGAAGCAGATCACATGTGTGTGGCCATGAGAGGTGTTCAAGATGTTCATAGCAGCACAGTTACAAGTGAATATACTGGTAAGTTTTTAGATAGTAACACCAGAGAGGAACTGATGAAATACATTATGCTTGACGGCAAATAAATTTTTTTTGATTACAACAAAACAAGCTGAATATTAAATAATATTCGGCTTGTTTTGCTTAATATCGTATTTATTTAAAAAAATGATTGTGAAATTGAAATTCAATATTATTTTTGGTCTATTAAATGAACAGCTTAAAAATAAAACGATTTAGACATATTCTATTTTTATTAGATGTATTAAAGCTGGCTGTTACTGCTTTTGGTGGACCGCAAGTTCATTTAGTACAATTTCAAAAAAAATTAGTTGATAAAAAAAAATATATTACATCAGCTGACTTAAAGGAATTAAATTCATTATGTAGTATTTTACCTGGCCCCACTTCCACTCAAACCATTACTGCCATAGGATTTAAAATAGGGGGGCCATTATTGGCATTTTTCACTTTAGCTGTTTGGGTATTTCCCGCTAGTTTAATCATGGGAATTTTTGCCATTGTTATTCATTTTTATCATTTAGAAAATCCTAAACTTAATTTCTTAAAATACATACAACCAATGGCAGTTGGGTTTATCATTTATGCTGCATTTCAAATTATTCAAATGTTTATTAGCAAATTTTACCACTGGATTTTACTAATTTTATCGGCAAGTGTAGCTATGTTATATCAAACACCATATTTGTTTCCAATACTTTTATTATTAGGTGGATTTTTATCAAGTCAGATAAATAAAGAAAAAAACAATACAGTAAAACCGCTTAAAAATATTAACTGGAGTAACTTTATTCTATTCTTAGCCGTTTTTATAACTGCCGCAGTTTTAGGAGCATTAACACAGAACAAAATTGTTTTACTTTTTGAAAATACCTATCGATTTGGAAGCATCGTTTTTGGTGGAGGTCATGTGTTAATTCCAATGATGTATAATCAGTTTGTAGAAATTAAACATTTTTTAACTGCCAATGAATTTATAGCAGGAGTTGGTTTGGTGCAAGCCATGCCCGGTCCGGTTTTTAGCATTGCAACATTTTGTAACGCAATGGCTTTACAAGAATTTGGCATTTCGGGACAGTTATTTGGAGCCATAATTGGCACCATTGCAATATTTTTACCCGGAACGTTTTTAATATTTTTTATTTACCCAATTTGGAATCAGCTTAAAAATTATACACCCATAAAAAATGCTATTGAAGGCGTAAATGCAGCAAGCGCAGGTTTGGTAATTGCATCGGCATATTTATTATTCAAGCCAGTTGTTTTAAATCAATCAAATATGATAGTACTTTTACTAACTTTATTTTTACTTTTGACAACCAAAGTACCAAGCCCTATAATTGTTATTATTTGTGTGTTGGCTAGCTTTATTTATTAATTATATGAATTGTTTTTTTAAATATTTTATTTGCATTTTTGTTTTGTGCTTTAGCACATATTCTGCTAAAAGTCAGAATAAATCAGTTACAAATGAGAATGAGTTAGTGCAGTTAAGCGGTTTTATTGTAAGCTTTGATAGCACGCAAGTTTTGCCCTATGTTACTGTTAGGATTGAAGGAACAAACCGAGGAGTATTTTCTGATATGAGTGGTTTTTTTAGTTTAGTTTGTAAGCAAACCGATAAAATTGTTTTCTCGGCCTTGGGACAAAAAAAGTTGTTTTATACACTTCCAAATAATATAGAAGGAAATAAATTAACTACAGTAATTAGAATGGAAGAAGACACATTTTTTTTAAGAGATGTAGTAATTAGACCATATTCTACCCCTCAAGAATTAGATTATTATTTTGCCAAAATAAAAATTCCAAATAGCAATTTGTCATTAGCATATGAAAATTTGGGACGAGTTTCCTATCAGAATTTACAAAAAGGAATACTTGCCGATGGTAGTGAAAACGGTAGATGGTATCAACAAGCACAGGCAGAAAAACTATATTATAATGGGCAAGCTCAACCAATTCCTATTGCAGATATTGGCAGTTGGTATCGCTTTTTAAACTCATTAGGAAATAAAAAAAAGAAATAATAACCATACAATTTAAAGCCAAATATGATTCTTGAAAACTTAACAGCTACCTCTCCTATTGATGGTAGATATAGAAACCAAACCGTTGATTTATCAAATTACTTTTCTGAATTTGCATTAATAAAATACCGTGTATTAATTGAAATTGAGTATTTTATTTTTTTACATCAACAAAAGCTTGCTCAATTCAGCAAACATGCAATTAATGAAGAGTTATTAAGAAATATTTACAAAGATTTTTCAATAGCAGATGCTGAAACAATAAAAAATATTGAAAAAACAACTAACCATGATGTTAAAGCTGTTGAGTATTTTATTAAACAAAAACTTGAAATTTTAAATTTAAGTGAAACTAGTGAATTTGTTCATTTTGGACTTACTAGTCAAGATATAAATAATACAGCTATTCCTTTAAGTATAAAAGATGCTTTAACCCATGTTATTTCACCCAATATTTTATTGGTTTTGGAAAAAATAAAAGCACAAGCCAATGAATGGGCAGAAATTCCAATGCTAGCAAAAACTCATGGTCAACCGGCATCACCTACAAAACTTGGAAAAGAGTGGATGGTTTTTGCAAGTAGAATGAATGAGCAAATAAAACAATTAAATCAAATACCTTTTTCGGCTAAATTTGGCGGTGCAACTGGAAATTTCAATGCTCATCATTTGGCATATCCAACTATCAATTGGCATGAATTTGGAAATAATTTTTGTGGAAATTTAGGATTAAGTCGCTCCTATCCTACTACTCAAATTGAACATTACGATAACTTAGCAGCATTGTTTGATTGCTTGAAAAGAATCAATACTATTTTGATAGATTTTACACGAGATGTATGGCAATATGTATCGATGGATTATTTTAAACAACAACTTAAAGTAGGTGAAATTGGCAGTAGTGCCATGCCACATAAGGTGAATCCAATTGACTTTGAAAATGCAGAGGGAAACTTAGGTTTTGCAAATGCAATTTTTGAACATCTTTCGGCTAAATTACCAATTAGTAGGTTACAAAGAGATTTAACCGACAGCACTGTTTTACGTAATGTTGGTGTGCCATTGGCACATAGTTTAATAGCTTACAAGTCTATTTTAAAAGGCTTAAACAAATTATTATTAAACAAACCTGCTATTGAAAAGGACTTAGATAATAATTGGGCGGTAGTGGCTGAGGCCATTCAAACTATTTTAAGAAGAGAAGCATATCCAAAACCTTATGAAGCTTTAAAAGAATTAACAAGAACTAATGAAAAAATTGATTTGAAAAGCATTCAAACTTTTATTTACAATTTAAATGTAAGCAATGAACTAAAAGAAGAATTACTTAATATTACACCTTTCAATTATACTGGAGTATAAAAAAATATTAAAAGGTTTATAATTTATTTTTTAAAACTATTACTAATAAAAAAGCCCGAATGTTCGGGCTTTTTTATTTATACAAATATTAGGTATTACAACCTAGCTTCACTTTTGATTAAATCTTTCGTGTTTACATTTAACACAGGGAAATTTGCCAATTTTATAAATTGTTCTGAAAATTTACCATATAAAAATGATTTGAAATTAACTTCTTGTTCAGTCATAATTATTACCAAATCGGCTTTTACTTCATTGGCATAAGCTATGGTTTGCTCAGTTATATTACCTCCCAATCTTATTTCTATTTCATTGTCAATTCCGTATTCATCAATTTTATTACTTACTTGGCGTGTGTAATTGTTAATAGCAACTACAGCATCTTTACCCTTATCAGTACTCACTCCAATAATATTAACTGTGGAGTTAAACTTTTGAGAAAACACCACTGTGGATGGACATTTTTGACGAGTTTCAAAACTTGTATCAATTGGAATTACAATTTTATCAAATTTTTCAAATTGATAATTTCCAGGTATAGTTAATACTGGTTTTTCAGCATGTTCAATTATATTACAAGTATCTTTAAATGTAAATAATCCATCATTGTTATCTTTATTTTTAGTACTTAAAATTAATAAATCAGGTTTAATACTATTTAACCTTCCACGTAAATCTTTTGCAATTGGATTATTACATAATTCTATTTTAAAATTAATGCCATCCAATTTTCCTGACAAATCAATTTTAGTGCCTTCATACAAAAAGATATGAATGGAAGCATCAAATTTTTGAGCCATTGTCTTAGTTAAATAAATCAATGAATCAAAGTTCTGAGAATGATTGCATGCTAATGCAATACTAGAAATTTTTAGTGCCATAATAATTAATTTTTAATTGACTAATTTGATTACAATTAAGTATTTAAAATGACGATTGTCAAATTATTTTTTTCAACTATTGTTTATTTCCGCTCATTAAACGTTTGTAAAACTCCTTAGCTACAATAAAATCGGGAAATTCACGAATTGCCGCTTCAAAATATTTTTTTGCACTTAACATGTCTCTGTCTTTTTGAGCAGCCATAATTGCACGCATATTTAATAAAGCTGCTTTTAATGGAACCTTTTGTTTTTCACTTTCACTGATCATAAAATCAATGCTATCTTTACTGTTTTTTGCCATTTCATCTAACTCTTTCAAATTATTTTCAACAGCCTGAAAATTAGCAGAGCCAAAGTGTGCAGCAGTTATTCTGTATAAGTATTCTGGCTTTTTGTTAATAGCATATAACTGATTATATATACTCATTTGTTCATCCATATTTCCTAATTGCTCGGCACAAAGTGCTTTAATTAACAAATATCTTTCACTTTTAGGATTACGTTTTAAAGCATTTGCAGCAGCATCATTACAAGCATATATATTATTTGTAGCAGCATATAATTCTGGCAAGGTATCGGCATAAAGTACTTCGGTACTATCGTCAATTAATATTAATTGCGCTGCAACTATTGCCGTTGGAAAATCTTTGCTATTCATGCTTTTATCAAATAGTTTTTTATAACTTTCAATAGAATTTGACGACTTGTTATTACAAGCTGTAAGCGATACGAATACGCATAATGCGATGATTATTTTTTTCATTTATTTTTTATTTTTAGTTTTTAGTTTCTTAGTTTATAGTACTTAGTTTATTTTATAATTTTTTTTTTCGTTGGCTATACTTCGACTTCGCTCAGTAACCGCAATCAGTTATTCATCTTTTGTTTTATATAGTTATTGTAATTTATCTCAAAACCCATGGTCTATCGTCCATGAACTATTGTCTGACTTACAAAAACTTTGGAAAATAACCAGGTTCATATTCCGACATCATGTTACTAATTACCTCAAATATTTGTTCCGCATTTGGTTTACTCCAATAATCTCCGTCAGTACCGTATGGCGGGCGGTGGGCTTTTGCAGATAAAGTAATTGGTTTATAATCTAAATATTGATAAGCTTGTTGGTTTTCTAATACTTGTTGCATCATAAAAGCAGTGGCACCACCTGGAACATCTTCATCTAAAAACACCACTTTATTGGTTTTTTTAATTGATTCAACAATACTATGATTGATATCGAATGGTAATAATGTTTGTACATCAATTAGTTCCACACTGATACCAATTTCAGCTAATTGCTTAATGGCTTCTTCCGCTACTCTTGTGGTACTTCCATAAGTTACAATTGTAACATCAGAGCCATTCACTAACACCTCTGGTTTTCCAAGTGCAACAGTAAATTCACCAATGTTATCAGGCATTTTTTCTTTTAGTCTGTATCCATTCAAACACTCTATAACCAAAGCAGGTTCATCGCTTTTCATTAATGTATTATACATTCCCGCGGCTTGTGTCATGTTTCTAGGTACACAAATATGTATTCCTCGAAGAGAATTGATAATCATTCCAATTGGTGAACCTGAATGCCAAATTCCTTCTAATCTATGTCCGCGAGTTCTAACTATTAAAGGTGCTTTTTGTCCACCTTTGGTTCTGTA
>CAISTO010000007.1 GCA_903888395.1 uncultured Bacteroidota bacterium
ATTCCAATTTTCAGTGTTTTTGTCTATCGGTTTTATTTGTTGCTTTGCAATTCATTTGCTTCATTTTACCAAACTCACTAATCAAAAATATAGAATGATAACTGAGTTTAGTTTTATGCTCATTGGAGTTATTTATTTGATTGGAAAAATTTAAAATCTTACGCCAAAAACAAAGGTGTTTATTGGATTAACAAATTGGTTATATGTTGGATTTATTCCACCATCAAAAATTTCTCTGTTAAATCCAACACTAGTTTCAGCACTTAAATAAATATGGTTAGTTGGATAGTATTTTACACCAATTCCTAAACTGGCATTTAAATAATAATTAGTTCGGTCGTAACTACCACTAAAATAATAAGGAGGAAACTCTGAATTGTATGCAAAACTTCCTTTATTGTAATCTATTCTATAACCTAAATCAATGAATGAAAAAGGTTTTACTTTTCCTGTTGAAAACACTTTTTCTATTCCAAATTTCGAATCAAAAAGCTTCTGAACATTTTTACTTTCAGTCCTAGTTATTCCACTGTTTTCATGCATATTAATTTCATTAGAAGAATAGGAAATATTAAATCGAAGTAGGTATTTGTTGTTTAAGTTTCTTTTGAACTGAATGCCATTTAAGGTAAAATGATTTATTCCGACACTTTTTATAATATTGCCAGAAACATATTCATTACCATATAAATTCAGTCCTAATTCATTTTTGGGAACTGTATTTTGAGCCTCACAAAAATGGCTAATAAGCAATGTAAAAAATAATATTTTTAGTCTCATAAAATTATTAATTGGTAAATCAAATATAGTTGTTTGAACAATACAGATTTCTTAATAATTCATTATTCGTCCAAGTTTTTCAAATTTGTATTTCGCAATTTCTTTGTTTTCGACACATTCTTTTTCTCCACCAATCGTTTCTCCACACTCGATTTTGTTGGTTTGGTAGCTTTACGAAATTTCTCTATCACAAAGCATTTATTAATGATGGTGTATATTTTTTTAAGTGCTATTATTTTATTGGCCAACTGACTTCTTTCTGTTTGTGCAATTACTTGCAATATGCCTTCATTACTCAGTTTGTTTCCTAATTTCTCCAATAAAATGGCTTTATCATTCACCGAAAGATGAAATGAATTTTTGATATCAAAATCAACTTGAACTTTGGTAGCCACTTTATTTACATTTTGTCCGCCTGCGCCTCCACTCCTACTTGTTTTAAATATAAACTCGTTGGTTAAAAATGGTTGTTCAAATTTCATGCTCGTTTCAATCTGTATGGTTTTCACTATTGTCAGACGCTTAATTGGCCTTTGCCGGGCTAGCGTCAGACGATTTAATTAAATTTCAATTGTTAAATATTTTTGCTATTTTCTCATTATCAATTACTGCATATGATTCTTTTAGAAAATTTGATTCATCAAATCCTATTAAGTTTTTAGCTAAATCTTGATTGCATAAACTACCATTTCTAATTTTAGCATAATCTTTAAAAGATGAAAAATCCCAATCTTCCATTCGTTCAACTAATCCTGCTTTAAGTGGATTTTGGTGAATATATTGAAAACAAGTAAAGGGATAATTTACCTCTTCAATATTCAATAATTTTGCTTGTGTTTTTTGTCGAAATTGTGATCCAGTTTTGTTCTCTTGTTTATTTATTGCTAAGGAATATGAACTCAATAACATTCTGATTCCATTTGACAATTCACTTAAGTTCAAAGATCCAACTTTTCTGATTTTAATTGATTGTGAATTGGTATTAACCAAAAAATGAAAATGATTTGGCATTAAGCAATAAGCCAATAAATCAGCATGAGGTAAGACAAATTTTCTATATAATTTAAGGAAGTAATGATAATTTTCATCTGAATGAAAAATCAGCTGTTTATTATTTCCTTGGTTATAAATGTGGTAAATATTGTCAATTTCAAATTGCATAAATTTTAGTTTTATTTAAAAAATCCGTCTGACGCCTTGCCTCCCAAAAGCCATCCCACAATCGTCTGACGGAGCTTATTTTAATATCCGTCTGACGCCTTGCTACCCATTTCCTATCGCTCAATCGTCTGACGGAAGTTCTGTAAATTATCCGTCTGACGCCTTGCTACCCAAAGGCCTACTCGCAATCGTCTGACGGACGTTTACGCCCTAATTACTCCTGGTCTAAATTCTTTGGTTATTGGTGCATGGTTAGCCGCTTCTATGCCCATACTAACCCATTTGCGTGTATCAACTGGATTTATAATAGCATCAATCCACAAACGTGCAGCTGCATAATAAGGTGAAGTTTGTTTGGTGTATCTGTCGGTAATAGTTTTTAATAAATC
>CAISTO010000008.1 GCA_903888395.1 uncultured Bacteroidota bacterium
GATTTTTTATTGAAGGCCATTTGCAAAGACTTTCCTATTGGAATGAACTATTTATAAAAAAGTGGGCATTTCGGTTTCTATTAAAATTGGCTCCTTTTTTACCGGATGAACAAAACTTAAACTGAACGAATGCAAACAAATACTTCCATTTCTATTTGGTGTTTGTGCGCCATATTTTACATCGCCAGATATACTACAACCAATATATGCTAGCTGTGCCCTAATTTGATGTTTCCGGCCAGTTAATAATTTTATTTTTAGCCAACTGTATCGTCCTTCTTTTTTCAAAACAGTGTATTCCAATTGTGCTTTAATGGCTTTGGTTACTTCTTCATCAAAAGCTTTGGTCATGTTTTTGGTTTCATCTCTACGCAACCAATGCGTGAGCAATCCGGTAGCACTTGGCGGACAATTATGAACTTTAGCTATATAATGTTTTTCTACTTCACGCTTTTGAAATATTTCATTCATACGCACAAGCGCTTTGCTGCTTTTAGCAAATAAAACTAGGCCACTTACTGGCATGTCGATTCTGTGAATTACGCCTAAAAAAACATCACCTGGTTTTTGCTCATTTACTTTGATGTATTGCTTCACCTCTTCCTCCAAACTTTTAGGCTTGTGAGGTTCGGGCTGCACTGTTTGTCCACTTTGTTTTAAAGCAGCTATTAAGTGATTGTCTTCGTATAGGATTTGAACCATTTGGCGATTTAGAGATTTGGAGATTTAGAGATTTTTGATTTGGAGATTTGGAGATTTTTTGATTGAAAAAATTACAAAGATTTAAAGATTATAAGGTTTAAAGATTACAAGGTTGAAGATGCTATTTTTATCTTTTCCCAATTTTTCCGTTGGCTAATCCCGATCGGCTATTCATCATTTGCCAATTGCTTATTGCTTATTGCAAATTCTTTTAGCATTTTACTTCGCACTTTTGTCACTTCGAACTTTGCACTTTTTTAATATTGTTCTTTTTCGTTCGGAAAATCTACTGATTTTACATCGGATACATATTGTTCCACTGCACCTTTTATTTCGTCAAATAAATTTAAATACCTGCGTAAAAATTTAGGTGAAAAATCTTTGTTGATGCCTAACAAATCGTGGCTTACCAATACTTGTCCGTCAACATCTGAACCCGCACCAATGCCTATTACCGGAATTTTTACCAACTCAGTAACTTGCTTGGCTAACTTCGAAGGAATTTTTTCTAATACTATTGCAAAGCAACCTGCTTCTTCCAATAATTTGGCATCGTGTAATAATTTTTGAGCTTCTAAATCTTCTTTTGCTCTCACTTCATAGGTGCCAAATTTATAAATGCTTTGAGGAGTTAAACCCAAATGACCCATTACAGGAATTCCAGCTGTTAAAATTCTTTTGATAGATTCTACTACTTCCTCGCCACCTTCTAATTTAACAGCGTGAGCTTCGGCTTCTTTCATAATTCTTATGGAAGAATTTAAGGCCTCTTTTGAATTACCTTGATAACTTCCAAATGGTAAATCAACCACAACTAAACAACGATTTACAGCTTTTATTACTGAAGCCGCATGGCTAATCATTTGATCTAAAGTAATTGGCAAAGTAGTTTCATGACCGTGCATCACATTGCTTGCACTATCGCCAACTAATAACACATCAATTTTTGCCTCATCAAAAATTTTTGCCATGCTGAAATCATAAGCAGTAAGCATGCTTATTTTTTCGCCACGCAATTTCATTTCTTGTATGCTATGTGTGGTAATTTTTTTATACTCTTTGTGAACACTCATGGTCTTTTTATTTTTTTTCAAATGTAGAAATAAAACCTTTAATCAAAATTATTTGTCATATAATTAAATCAATTAAATTTCAAAAGCTATATTGCCACCCCAAAATGAAGAAAAATATCATCATACTCCTAGTATTGCTAAGCGTTATGGCCTGCGATAATTCGTTAGAAATAAATGCTCCTTACCGAGAAATACCGGTAGTTTATGGCTTTATTGATAAAAATGAAACTGTACAATATTTAAGAATTCAAAAAGTTTTTCAAAATTCTATTGAAATTAAAGCAAGTGAAGCCGCTAAAATTACCGACTCACTTTACCTGAATAATTTATTAGTTCAATTAATTGTAAATAAAGACACCATCAATTGTATTAGAACAAATAATATTGCTAAAAATGCTGGCTTATTTGCCAACGATTCAAACTATATTTATCAAACTAATCCTTATAATTGGTTTGGAGTTGGATTGGCAAAAGTTAATTTATTAATTAGAGACACTGTTACTGGAAATATTTTTACTTCTAGTTGTAATTTAATTGGCGACCAAATCATTGAGCAAAGAAATATTACTATTTCAGAAAACACAAATAACCTTTTTACATTTAGGTATTTTGTAAATAAATCGGCATATATAATAGATGCAGCAGTTAGGCTAAAATACATTGAAGCGCTTAAAAGCAATCCAACTTTTTTTGTAGAAAAGTATCATGATTATTATGTTCAATCGGGAAAAGAAACAGCTAATTACAATGCAAATGACCCCGTTTCAGAACGAATTAAATCAGTAGATTTATTAAATAATTGGAGACAATTTTTTGCAACGCAGCCAACAACTGTTATCAGAAAATATATAGGCGTAGAGTATGTTACTTGGGGTGCTGGCCCTGATTTTTTAGACGTTCAAGAACAAAACAAACCTAATATTTCATTTGTTCAAAAACATACAGATTTTACGAATATAAAAGGTGGTTTGGGTATTTTTACCTCAAGAACATTTAATAGACAACCATTAATTTCATTAGATTCAAATTCAATTGTATTAATTAATACGTTGCCTCAATTTCAGAGATAATATTTGTTTCGAAAATCAAAAATTCTGTCATAATAGCTGCCAAAAGGCAGCTATTTTTTTGTTATTTTAAAAAAAATAAGCCATTTTTTTTGTGTTATTGTAAAAAATTGCCTTGGCATTATGATTGACAATATTCGTAAAAAATTATAAAGATTATGAGTAAAATAATAGGCATAGATTTAGGAACAACTAACTCGTGCGTTGCAGTAATGGAAGGCAACGAACCAGTAGTTATTGCTAACAGTGAAGGACGTAGAACAACTCCTTCGATTGTAGCATTTATTAAAGACGGTGAACGTAAAATTGGTGACCCTGCAAAACGTCAGGCAGTTACTAATCCAAAAAACACCATTTCATCCATCAAACGTTTTATGGGTAACACCTACGACCAAGTTTCAAAAGAAATTAGTCGCATGTCGTACACGGTAAAAAAAGGTGATAACAACACACCTCGTGTAGAAATTGATGGTAGATTGTATACACCTCAAGAACTTTCAGCAATGATTTTGCAAAAAATGAAAAAAACTGCTGAAGATTATTTAGGGTATGAAGTAAAAGAAGCTGTAATTACCGTTCCTGCATACTTTAACGATGCACAACGCCAAGCAACTAAAGAAGCTGGAGAAATAGCTGGTTTAACTGTAAAACGTATCATTAACGAACCAACTGCTGCTGCTTTGGCTTACGGTTTAGACAAAACTTCAAAGAAAGATGTAAAAGTAGTAGTTTTTGATTGTGGTGGTGGAACGCATGACGTTTCGGTTTTAGAAATGTATGATGTAGATGGAACTGGAACTTTTGAAGTTAAAAGTACTGATGGCGATACGCACTTAGGTGGTGACGATTTTGATCACGTATTGATTGATTTCTTAGCTGATGAATTTAAGAACGATGAAGGCATCGATTTACGTAAAGACCCAATGGCTTTACAACGTTTGAAAGAAGCTGCTGAAAAAGCAAAAATTGAACTTTCAAGTTCAACTCAAACTGAAGTAAATTTACCATACATTATTCCTGTAGATGGAATTCCTAAGCATTTAGTAAAAACAATTACCCGTGCTAAATTTGAACAATTAGCTGATAGTTTGATCAAACGTACCATTGAGCCTTGTAAAACTGCTTTGAAAAATGCAGGTTATAGCATCAGTGATATCGATGAAATTATATTAGTAGGTGGTTCCACTCGTATTCCTGCCATTCAAGAAGCAGTAGAAAAATTCTTTGGAAAAGCTGCATCTAAAGGAGTAAATCCTGATGAAGTAGTGGCCATTGGTGCTGCCATTCAAGGTGGAGTTTTAACAGGAGAAGTAAAAGATGTATTGTTATTAGATGTAACTCCTTTAAGTTTAGGAATTGAAACTATGGGTGGTGTGTTTACTAAATTAATAGATGCAAACACCACTATTCCAACTAAAAAATCGGAATCATTTAGTACTGCTAGCGATAACCAACCAAGTGTTGAAATACATGTATTACAAGGCGAACGCCCAATGGCAGCTCAAAACAGAAGTTTAGGTCGTTTCCATTTAGATGGTATTCCTCCCGCACCTCGTGGAGTTCCTCAGGTAGAAGTTATATTTGACATTGATGCAAATGGTATATTGCACGTAAGTGCAAAAGATAAAGGCACAGGAAAAGAACAAAAAATTAGAATTGAAGCATCATCGGGATTAAGTGATGACGATATTAAACGCATGAGAGCTGAGGCTGAAGCAAATGCTGATGCAGATAAACTAGCAAAAGAAGAAGCAGAAAAAATTAACATGGCTGATAGCTTAATATTCCAAACTGAAAAACAGATCAAAGAATATGGCGAAAAAATTCCTGTTGAGAAAAAAGAAGCCATTGAAAAAGGTTTAGAAGAATTGAAAGCTGCTCACACAGCAAAAGATTTACCTAGAATAGATGCTGCTTTAGAAGCACTAAATACCGCTTGGGCTGCTGCTAGCGAAGATATGTATAAGGCTACTCAAAGCGAGCAACCAACAGAAGGCGAACCAAATGCTGATGCTAGTGCAACTGATAGCAATACAGAAGATGCTACTTTTGAAGAAGTAAAATAATCAATAGTTTTATTAAGTATAAAAAACCAAGAGTTTAATTACTCTTGGTTTTTTTTGTTAACAAAAGTACATCCTCCATTGTTGGAACTATCATAGGCGAATTGATTAAAACAATTAGTAATTTGAAAATTACTTTTACTATATTTGAATTTTAAAAATAAACATGACCATTACCGCGCTCAAAAAAGAACTTTATAAAACAATAGATGCTATTGAAGACAATGCTATCTTGGAGGCTGTTTACACCATTTTAAAACCAAAAAGTGTAACAAAAAAAGTGATGGTTCCAATGAGCAAAACAGAATTTTTAAATAGAAATGCAGCATCTCAAAAAGACATAGAAAACGGAAACTTAATTAGTCATAAAGCTTTAAAAAAGCAATTTGCTAAAACAAAGTGAAAAAGTTAAACATTTTATGGACTGCATTTGCATCTAATTGCCTATTGGAAATTCATGAATATTTATTGGAAGAAACTAAATCAGAGACTATAGCTAATAATTATTGCAATAAATTAATAGAAAGTGTTGAGTATTTATCTACTCAACCTGAAGCTGGTCAAATAGAATATTTATTACATAAATTAGGTCAAAACAGTAGGTATATTATTGAAGGAAATTATAAAATAATATATGAATATAATGAAAAACAAATTATCATTACTGACCTATTTCATACCAAGCAAAATCCTTCAAAAATATTTACACGAAATAAAAAATAAGGTTTAAAAAAACTTCTATAATAAAAGCCAATCGTAAACTTATCTTTGTTGTTTAACAAAACATCCATGTCATTTAATTCCCTCGGTTTATCTCGCGATTTATTATATGCTTTAGAAAAGCAATTTTATACCCAACCATACCCTATTCAAGAACAAGCAATTCCTGAAATATTAAAAGGGAATGATATTCTTGGAATAGCTCAAACAGGATCAGGAAAAACAGCCAGTTTTGTGGTACCAATTTTACAAATATTGCAAAGCAAACCCATTCCTAAAAACAGGCATATTAATACGCTGGTGCTTGTTCCTACAAGGGAATTGGCTATTCAGGTTGAAAAAGTTTTTAAGGCATTTAGTAGTTTAATGGAACAAAAAATTAAATCGTTAGCGGTTTATGGTGGCGTGTCTATTAATCCTCAAATGATACAATTACAAGGTGTAGAAATATTAGTGGCCACACCAGGCAGATTATTAGAATTAGTAGCTAACAATTCCGTTTTTTTAACTGATGTTTCAGTTTTAGTTTTAGATGAAGCAGATAAAATGTTAAATCTAGGTTTTAAAGAGGAAATGGGAAATATTTTAAAATTACTTCCTAAAAAGCGCCAAAACCTTTTATTTTCTGCCACCTTAGGAAGTGATATTACTTCATTTACCGATGTACTTTTAAATAACCCTGTAAAAATTGTAATAGAACAAGAAACCCAAAACTTAGATTTAATTACTCAACTAGCTTATTCAGTGGAAGAAAATAGAAAAGGTCCATTATTGCGATATTTAATAAACACGCATGAAATGAAACAAGTATTGGTTTTTACGTCATCAGTATTTAGGTCAGATGCGGTGGTTAATAAACTAATTGATAATGGTTACACTGCAACTGCTATGCACAGTAAAAAAAGCCAAGGAGGAAGAGAAGATGCATTGCGTAAATTTAAAAATGGTGAAGTACAAATTTTAGTAGCCACCGATTTAATGAGCCGAGGTATTGATATTCCTTTTTTGCCTTATGTTATAAACTATGAATTACCCCGATCACCAAAGGATTATATTCATAGGATAGGAAGAACTGGAAGAGCTGAAAACGCGGGAACTGCTATTAGTTTAGTGAATGAAGAAGAAAAGCATCATTTTGGAGTAATACAAAAAAAGATGAAGAAACAAGTAGCATTGATTCCTTCAGATGAAATTGACCTGAAAGGTTATTAAACAAAAAAACGGCAAGTAAAATATATTACTTGCCGTTTTTTATATTTTTATTGTATAAATACTAAGAACTTAAAGCCGCTGCACCACCAACAATTTCTGAAATTTCAGTGGTAATGGCTGCTTGACGAACACGGTTGTATTCTACTTTTAATGATTTTAATAACTCACCAGCATTATCAGTAGCTTTATCCATTGCTATCATCCTAGCACCATGTTCTGACGCTAAAGAATCTAACATAGATTTTAAAACTTGAGTTTTTAAAATTCTAGGAATTAATTCTAATAATATTTCTTCTTTGTTTGGTTCAAACAAATAATCATTTTTCACGCCTGAATTTGCAGTTAAACTAGTTGTATCAATTGGCAAGAATTGCTCTGCACTTAAAATTTGCGTAGCAGCATTTTTAAATTGATTGTAAACTATTTCTACCGCATCAAATTTACCTGCTTTAAAATTACTCAAAATGTATTCACCAATGGCAAATCCAGTTTCAGCATTTGCGGTAAGCAATGATTCTTTAAAATTATCAATGTAATTTACTGGTTGTTTTGAGAAATATTCATGGCCTTTTTTACCAATTCCCATTACACTGATTCCACCATTAGCTTTTTGAGTTGGGTATTTGTCTGCAATGGTTTTGTTTGCCATTTTTATTACATTGGCATTAAACGAACCACACAAACCTCTATCGCTAGTAATAACTACTATTAATACATTTTTTATTGGCCTAGCATCAAAATATACTTTTAATGAATCAACATCAATGCTATCAGACAAATTGCTTAAAATACCATTTAACTTAGCTGCATAAGGGCGCATTAAGGTAATGGCATTTTGGGCTCTTCTTAACTTAGTAGCCGAAACCAATTTCATGGCTTTGGTTATCTGTTGTGTGGAAGTAACCGATGCTATTCTTATTCTAACTTCTTTTAAATTTGCCATTTTTCAATTAGGTGATTGGTTAATAAGTTGATTGGTTAATAAAGTAAAAACCTATTAACAAATCAACCTATCAACTTTTTACTATTATTAACCTACGTATTTTGCTGATAATTCTTTACAAACTTTTTCAAGAACTGCAGAAGCATCATCTGATAAACCTTTTTTCAAATCATCTAAAGTGTTTTTATGTTTATTTTCCATATAACTTAAAAACTCTGCTTCAAACTCACGAACTTTATTTACAGGAACATTTGATAACAAACCTTTAGTTCCTAAATAAATAATTGCAACTTGTTGATCTACGCGTAAAGGAGAAAACTGACCTTGTTTCAAAATTTCAACATTACGAGCACCTTTTGCTAAAACAGCTTTAGTTGCAGCGTCTAAGTCAGAACCAAATTTAGAGAAAGCTTCTAACTCGCGGTATTGGGCTTGATCTAATTTTAAAGTTCCAGCAACTTTTTTCATTGATTTAATTTGAGCATTTCCACCCACGCGTGATACCGAAATACCTACGTTAATAGCCGGACGAATTCCTGAGTTAAATAAATTTGACTCTAAGAAAATTTGACCATCAGTAATAGAAATAACGTTAGTTGGAATGTATGCAGAAACGTCACCAGCTTGCGTTTCAATAATTGGCAAAGCAGTTAATGAACCACCACCTTTTACCAAATGTTTGATAGAATCAGGAATATCATTCATTGCTTGCGCAATAGAATCTGTTGCATTAATTTTTGCGGCACGCTCAAGCAAACGAGAGTGAAGATAAAACACGTCACCTGGATAAGCTTCACGTCCTGGCGGTCTACGTAATAATAATGAAACTTCGCGGTAAGCTACAGCTTGTTTCGATAAATCGTCATAGACTACTAAGGCAGGATTTCCTAAATCACGGAAAAACTCACCAATTGCAGCACCAGCCATTGGAGCATAAAACTGCATTGGAGCTGGATCTGCAGAAGTTGCAGATACAATAGTAGTATATTTCATTGCTCCATTAGCTTCTAAAGTACTTACAATTTGTGCAACTGTAGATGCTTTTTGACCAATAGCAACGTATATACAATATACAGGGTTACCTGCTTCAAAAAATTCTTTTTGATTGATAATGGCATCAATACAAACGGCAGTTTTACCAGTTTGACGATCACCAATAACTAATTCACGTTGACCACGTCCAATAGGAATCATTGCATCAATAGCTTTGATACCAGTTTGTAAAGGTTCTTTTACAGGTTCACGATAAATAACCCCAGGAGCTTTACGTTCCAAAGGCATTTCGTATAAATCACCAGCAATAGGTCCTTTACCATCAATAGGCAAACCTAAAGTATTCACTACACGGCCAACCATTCCTGGTCCTACTTTAATAGAAGCAATTCTACCAGTTCTTTTAACTGTGTCACCTTCTATAATTGAATCGCTTGAGCCTAATAATACAGCTCCAACGTTATCTTCTTCCAAATTTAATACAATTGCTTGTACTCCATTTGCAAATTCAATTAACTCTCCAGATTGAACTTTAGTTAATCCATAAATGCGGGCAATTCCATCGCCCACTTGAAGTACTGTTCCTACTTCTTGTAATTCTGCATCTGTTTTAAAGTTGCTTAATTGCTCTCTGATAATTGCTGATACTTCGTCAGGTCTAATCTCTACCATAATAATTTTTTGTTTATTTTGAGATATATGTGTTTAATAACTGTTGTTTGGCTTTACGTAATTTACCAGAAATACTTGCATCATACAAACGGTCTTCCATTTGAATCATTAATCCACCAATTAAAGATGAATCAACAAGCATTTTTAGTTCTACGTTTTTACCGCTTTGTTGTTGTAAAAAGTTTTGAATTTCAGCTTTAATTTCAGCTGATGCTTCTGTAGCAGTTTTTACTGTTGCAGTAGCAATTTTATTAATTTCGTTATATTGAGCAATAAAAGCTTCGCAAATTGTAACTAAAACCATTTCACGTTGTTTACGTGTAATAATAGCTACAAATGAAATAGTTAATTTATTAAACGAACTAGCAAATATTTGAGTAATAACTGCCATTTTTTTATCGCCTTTAATCACTGGACTTTTAAGCAAGTTTTCTAAAGCATTATTTTCTTCAATAGTATGTTTCAATAATTTAATATCGGCACAAATTACATCCAAAATATTTTGTTCTGTTGCTAAATCAATTAATGATTTGGCATAACGACTGGCTACTCTATAATCTGACATATGATTAGTTCAGTGTTATATTTTTTAAACTATCATTTACAAAAACCTCTTGTTGGCTTCTGTCTTCCATTTTCTTACGAAGTATTTTTTCAGCTAAGTCAACTGTAAGCACAGCAACTTGGGTTTTCAACTGATTCATGGCGTTTACTTTTTCCATTTCAATTGCTTCTTTGGCTGCAGCTATCATCTTGTCACCTTCACTTTTGGCATCACCTTTAGCTTTAGCCAAAATTTGATCCTTAATTTCGTTGGCTTCTTTCAATAACTTATCACGTTCAACACGGGCTTCGTTCAATAAGCGTTGGTTGTCTGTTTTTAAACTTTCTAATTGCAAACGTGCAACTTCAGCCGATTTTAAGGCCTCGTCTATGCTGTCTTCTCTTTCTTTTAAAGCTTGTGTAATTGGTTTCCAAGCAAATTTACCCAATACAAATAATAGGATAAAAAAAGCCAAAGCACTCCAAAATAACAAACCAATACTTGGGGTTACTAATTCCATTGTATGATAATTTTTTTTAGTTTTTAAATAAAATAAAGCCCGATTTTTTATTTAACCGGGCTTTCTTGTGGAAAATGGAAAATTATCCGTTTCCTAACAAAGATACAACCACAGCAAATAATGCAACTGCTTCAACGAAAGCAGCAGCAATTAACATTGTAGTTTGAATTTTGTTAGCAGATTCTGGTTGACGTGCCATACTTTCCATAGCAGATCCACCAATTCTTCCAATACCTAGTCCAGCTCCGATTGCGGCTAGTCCAGCTCCGATTGCAGCGATACTTCCTGTCATTTTAGTTTTTATTTAGTTTAGTTTGAAATTTTAAAATTTATTTTATTGTTTATTAGTGATGTGCTTCTTCAGATTCAATATTTACAGCCATTCCGATAAATAATGCCGATAAGATTGTAAATATAAAAGCTTGTAAAAAAGCAACCAATAATTCAATAGCACTGATAAATACAATTAGCGGTGTAGTTGCAAAACCTACAGCAAACGATTTAAATAATATGGCTAAGCATACTAAGCTTAACACTAATATGTGACCTGCAGTAATATTCGCAAATAAACGAATCATTAAAGCAAAGGGTTTTGTAAATATACCAATTATTTCTACTGGTATCATTAATGGATATAACCACAATGGTACATGAGGAAGAAAAATATGTTTCCAATAAGCTTTTTTAGCATTGATATTAGTTAAAACAAATGTAATAACTGAAAGAATCATGGTTACTGCAATATTTCCTGTAACGTTTGC
>CAISTO010000009.1 GCA_903888395.1 uncultured Bacteroidota bacterium
AAAATTATTAGTTTAATTTGGGCCTATGTTCAAAATAAAAATAAAATTATTAATGAAGCAAAAAGCATCATAAGCAATCATAGCTCAGAAATTCAAAATATTAATTATACACTAAATTCTGAAGAATCCAAAAAGAATACATTCACAAAAGAACAGAAAAGTATAAATAATAAAGTAAATACATATGGTAATGTTAAAAGTACTTTTTTATCTGATGGATTAGACTTTGGAACTGCAATAACCTATACTGTAATAATATTTATTGTGTATTTACTTATTTGTATGTTTAGTTCTTCTGTAGACTTCAGTTTTACTACTTTTTTAATTATAGATGGCATTTTTCTTTTAATATTATTAGTTATTTCAATAATGGCAGACAATACATCTGAAAATAAATACAAGAAATTAAGTCAAGCCAACAACAATATTAACACTACTCAAAATAAACTTTATGAGTTGAAATCAAAGTTAAATTATGCAGAAGGATCGTATGCAGCCGCACTTTATATTGCTAAATTAGAAAATTTAGTGATCAATAGTATTTCAAATGATGTAAACATTAAGTCTAATCAATCACCTGCTATTTCACAAATTCCAAAAGCAAATAATCAGCAATATCAGGTTGAGGCCGCTCCTAAAAAAGCGAATGAAAGTAACCTAAATAGAACTGCAACAATGAAAACAAGCAAAGGTTACGGCTATGAATTACAATTCCAAGAAGAGTTGAACTTAAATGAAATAAATTTACTTGCTGATTTTATTAACAGCAATAGTAATGTACATACTAAGTTCTCCATAAACTCAAAACTGATTTCAAAATTAAATTTAGAACAAGTAGATGCTTTAATTTACCAGTTAAAAAAAATAGGTATTAAACTGGTAGACAAAGATGGAAAGAGGATAAAAAAGTTATTGTAATTTTTTTTTTTCAAAGAAATCCGCTCCCAACTAACCTGGACGCGGGCAAATAAATTGCAGGCGAGGACGCCTGCAATGGCATAAATATAAAAACACCCGTCAGTTAGCCAACTGAGACCCTCTGAGATGGGAATTTGCATTATCGTAAAAACAAAATCAAGCAAATCATTTAATCCTAAAAATCACAGTTCAGACATGTGCGGGAAGAGATTGCCTAGTGCCTCGCAATGACGTTCTAACAAACAAAAGCTTGTTATTTGGCGAGCGTTGGACCGACAATAAAGCGGGCCGTGCATCAAGCCTCGCGGGAGGGTAGCTTTTTATTGTCTAGCTTTTTTGCATACTTTTTCAGCAATGGAAAAAGTATGAAGTAAAAAAAGAAGGGTACTTAACTAGTAAAACAAATTTGATTCAGACATTGTGAGGGAACAAAACCCTTCCTAAAAAGGAAGGGCAGGGTTGGTGTTTTGAAAATTAGCTACCAAAACAGTTGTTGGTGCCGCTGCGCTATAACACCAAACAACGGGCAGCGGAAGATGCGAACGATTGCTGTGCTTTTGTTTCCTTGAACACGTCACAGACGTGCACTAGCTTTGCAATTAGTGAAATAAAAAGAAATCTGCGGAAATCTGTGTAATCTGCGGGAAAAATTAAACAAAAGGAAAATATTTAAATATATTTGTCACTTATTTTTTTGTTGCTAAAATGCAACCTTTATGACTGAAGTTTTTGCCACATTTGTTGATGTAATATTGCCTTTATACGTTTCAAAGCTATTTACTTACCGAGTAGCCGATAATTTGGTGGAACAAATAAAATTAGGCAAACGGGTGTCGGTGCAGTTTGGTAAAAGTAAAGTTTATGCCGCCATCATTGCAAAAGTTCACAATTCGCCTCCCAAAGATTATGAAGCCAAATACTTACTTTCGGTATTAGACGATGAGCCAATTATAAACATTGAACAGCTCCAGTTTTGGCAATGGATCAGTGATTATTATTTGTGTAACATGGGCGATGTAATGCAAGCCGCTTTACCAGCCATGTTAAAGTTACAAAGCGCCAGTAAAGTAATTGCCAATCCTGATTTTGATAACAATACTGAGCTAGACGATAGGGAATATTTAATCATGGAAGCACTGGCCGTTCAACACGAGCTTTCTATTGAAAACATTCAGCAAATATTGAATGTAAAAAACGTACTGCCATTCATTAAAAGCCTGGTAATTAAAGAAGCAGTATTAATCAACGAAGAAATTCAAGATAAATACAAGGAGAAAATGGTAAGCTGCATTCGGCTGACTCCTGCTTATGAAAACAATGAGGAAAACATAAAAATCCTCTTTAATTTATTAGAAAAAAAAGAATTACAAATGAATGCGCTTTTGTCGTATTTGCATTTTAAACAAAACAAAACGCATGTACTTAAAGCCGATATGGTTAAAAAGGGAAATATCAGTGTATCTACCTTACAAACCTTAATCAAAAATGGGGTGTTTGAAGCTTTTGAAATTGCGGTGGATAGAATTCAATTTGATGAAACTAAAATTGAAACATTTGAACTAAACACCGACCAAGCCGAAGCATACCGACAAATTACCGAAAACTTTAAAACCAAAGATGTAGTGCTTTTAAAAGGAGTTACATCAAGTGGTAAAACGCATGTGTATGTTCGACTAATAGAACAAGCCATGGCACAAGGAAAACAGGTGCTTTATCTCTTGCCAGAAATAGCCATTACTTCTCAAATTATTCATAGAATAAGAAAGTATTTTGGTGAAAAATGCGTGGCTTTTAACTTTAAAATTGGCGACAATGAGCGTGTAGAAATTTGGAATAAAGTAAAGTCAGGTGAAATAAAAATAGTAATTGGTGCGCGCAGTGCCATTTTTCTTCCATTTGCCAATTTGGGTTTAACCATAGTAGATGAAGAGCATGAAACTACTTTTAAACAAAATGAACCATCGCCACGTTACCATGCACGCGATGCGGCAATTGTTTTAAACAAAATATATCATTCAAAGTTAATTCTAGGAAGTGCCACACCTAGTTTTGAAAGTTATTTCAATGCCAAGTTAGATAAATTTGGATTGGTGAATTTGGATAAGCGACATGGTGAAATTGCATTGCCACTGATTATTACTGGCAACATCACGGAGGAAAGAAAATCGAAGGTAATACAAGGAAATTTTACCACAGTTTTGGTCAATGAAATTAAACAAGCATTGGATAAAAACGAACAGATAATATTGTTCCAAAACCGCAGAGGATATAGCCCGGTTTATGAATGCGACAGCTGTCAGTGGGTTCCAAAATGCCAGAATTGCGACATCAGTTTAACCTACCATAAATTCATTGATTCACTCAAATGTCATTACTGCGGATTTACCCAAAAACTGCCCGATAGTTGTGCAGCATGCGGCAGCAATACTTTAAGTTTTAAAGGATTTGGAACCGAGAAAATTGAAGATGAATTGGCCATACTTTTTCCCAATGCCAGGGTTGCTAGGTTTGATCAAGACAGTACAAAAGGCAAAAACGGACATGAACAAATTATAAAAGATTTTGCCGAACATAAGTTCGATATCATGGTGGGAACCCAAATGGTTACTAAAGGTTTAGATTTTGATAACGTAACTTTGGTTGGAATTATTAATGCCGACCAGCTTTTGTTTTTCCCGGATTTTAGAGCCAATGAACGCGCTTTTCAATTAATGGAGCAAGTAAGTGGCAGGGGAGGACGCAGGCAAAAACAAGGGCGTGTGGTGATTCAAACCAGCTCACCTAATCATCCAGTTATTTTATCGGTTATTAACCACGATTTTGAGTCACTTTATAACCGAGAAATTCAAGACAGGGCACAGTTTTTATTTCCACCTTTTCACCGAATTATAAAAATTAGTTTGCGCCACAAAGAATATAAAATCAGTGAGGATGCTGCTAACCAATTGCATTTACTATTATTTACAGCCTTTGGCGATAATTTATTAGGGCCTGCAAATCCGTATGTGAGCAGAATACGGAATTATTATATCAAAGAGTTTTTGATAAAAATA
>CAISTO010000010.1 GCA_903888395.1 uncultured Bacteroidota bacterium
GGGCAAAATTACACTATGAACAGCTATTTGTGTATAATCGCCAATGGTAGGACCAATGCACACATTTGAAGGTGGATGTGGATCGTTTGTAAAAACTACATATGGATAAATAAAAACAAAATTACCAATGGTAGATTGCTGACCAATATGCACATTGCTATGAAACCTACAATAATCGCCAATGCTTACATAACCCTGAATATCGGAAAGGGTGCCAATTGAAAAATTAGTTCCAGCTTTTACATGTTCTCTGATAGTAACTCTGTGACCTGCAATAAAATTTTTGCCAAATTCACTTCCAGCATAAATAATGCAATGACTTCTTATCATGGCATTTTCTCCAATTTTAGTAACTGGATTTATATAATTATCATCGGAATAATAGGAATTTAAAGGTTCACCAATTACACAGTCATTACAAATGATTGTATTATCACCAATTTCTACATGATCATAAATTATGGTGTTATCGCCAATTTTAACATTTTTTCCAATCTTGGCTTTTTCACTTATAAATACATTTCTATTGTTAAATTTCATATATTTTATCTTGTTTTATTTTACAAAAACATATTTATTTTTTTGATTCAAATATAGTATTTTTTATGAATTGTTAAATGGCTGCATGAATGAAATTTTAAATTACAAACCTATAAACCTGTGAAACTATTAACAAATCAACCATTTTAACTATTTTAAAAAAATTAATTACATTGCACTTTAAATATGGTAAAATTAATCCTTCATTTAGTTTGTATATTCATTGCTTTTGCAAGCAGCCAAAGTCTATTTGCTCAATCAGATAGCACTTCTGCTAATGTAAAACTATTTATTCAAAAAGGAAATGCAAGTTATTATGCTCGAAAGTTTGAGGGAAGAAGAACTGCTAATGGTGAAAAATATAGAAGACGCTATCTTACTGCAGCTCATAAAAAATTACCCTTCAATACAAAAGTAAAAGTTTCAAATCCAAAAAACGGACGATGGGTAATTGTTAGGATAAATGATCGAGGACCTTACCATAAAAAAAGAATCATTGATTTATCGGAACGCGCAGCCAGACATTTAGGAATTTTTGGTGGTGGACACTCAAGGGTTTTAATTCAAGAAGTTCCTGACAGTGCACAATTATGGATTAACCAATCGCAGCATTAATCAACACTTCGTCAGACGCTTGATTAGCTATAGAATAGCAAAGCGTCAGACGGATTTTACAAATTAATTTATTTCATAACAGCCTATTGATGGTGGATTATTTCTCGATTTATTCTCTAAATCAATATTAATTCCGGTGTTTATTTCACCAGCGCCTGTGCAAGGAGAACCTCCTTTTAGTTTATAATTTTTCTTATTGGCATCAATAAATGTTGGATCAAAATTTACTTGGTTAAAATCTATCGTTGAATTTTTTTGAATTAATTCATCCCTAAAAAGTACACTTTTAATATTGTTATTTTTAACATTTACACTAGCAATTATTCCATCTACGTCACGTACAAAATTAATTTCATCATCATTACTTCCCCATATAATATTATTACGCAAATTATAACTTAAAGGAAACACCTTTACAATGGCTCCACTTTCATTTCTGTATGGAGAATTGGTCATAGTAAAAGTAGCATTTTTACGAGCAGAGGAGTTCCCTCCAAGCGCTACAAAAGTATTAAAAGTAAAATCATACCTGCCACCCAAATCGCCTAAAAAAGTATATTGACCACAATCACTTATTAAATTGTTTTCAGCTTTTACATAGGCAGAGTAACTCAATAATCCTACAGCTCCCATATCATAAATTTTAGTTTGCGACAGCTCCAATTTTGGGTTGGCATTACTGGCCAATGAATCAACCCTAATTCCTATAAATCCATTTTTTATAATTGCACCCGTTATTTTGTTATTGATACTTGTTGATAAAATATGAATTCCATTCCATTGATTTGGCACTACTTTGTATAAATCATCTAATCTATCGCCTTGTAAAACTACAGGATTATCAACTGTTCCTGCTATGTTTAGTGTGCCTGCAACATAAATAGTTGAATTATTATGATTGTATATTTTCACACCAGGATTGATGGTTAATGTAACTCCTTTTTCAACTAAAATATCATCGTAAATTACATATGGTTTTAAATCAGACCAAGTAGTATTTTTTGTAAAAGTTTCCTCTTTATAGTAATTGGCATTTAAAGCGTAAGACAATAAAACAACACTTTGTTTGTTTCCATTGGTATTGAAAATTAAATTTTCAGCTACCGAAAACTCATCCACCAAATCGGGTTTTATGTATGATTGAATAAAAATGTAAACACTGTCTTTTCCCCTAATTTCTAAATTTTCTATTTGCTGTAAATTTCCAGAACCAGGAATTCCATCAGCATTTATTTTAAATATACTTAATAAATTTCCTTCTAATTCAATAGTAGTTTTTACAGCATTATCGTTAGGATTTGAAACAATCAATCGCAGGGTAATAGACTTTGGAGTTGTTAATGAATTGGTATCTTTTAGGGAAAATATAGTATCAAAATCAACTGTATCGGTACTGAAATTAAGTGTTACAGGTGCAGAAGTAAAAACTTCATCTTTCCTACAACTTCCTATAATGAAACTTATAACTATTAACAATAAAACGTATCTCATTTCTGTTTTTATATATTTTTTATATTGAATACCTATCAATGATCCATTGCGGAACTTTTTCTGACCTACCAGTATTTGAATTGATCATGGTGTAAATAAAATAACCCGTACAACTTTCTTTTCCATTGGTTTTTTTAATTTCAAAACAAACTTTGCAGCTGCTTCCTTCCATGCTTTCAAGCCAAGTGAATATATGACAAGTTTCGCCTAAAAGCAACGAACGTTTATACTCAATGAATGTACTTTTTATAACCCAAGTAAAACCTGTTTTAATAAATTCGTCCATGCTCATTTGATAACAACGCTCCATTTGATCGTAACGAGCAAATAACACATAATCCATGTACTTACTGCTATGAACATGGTTATTCATGTCTATATCGTCTGGCCTAACCATTAACGAAGTTTCGTATTTATTTGTATTTAAATTCATTATTTTATAAAAATTCGAATCTCGAAATTCTAGATTCGAAAAAAATTAAACTTGCAACCTATTAACCTATCAACCTATCAACTCTCAAAAAATCACTTACATCCACAATGTTCATCGCCACAATGTCTTTTTTTTGGTAATGAAACTAACTTATAAACCATAAAAAAAATGGCTACTAAAAATAAAATTCCAACTATGATGTATTGAATCATGCTATTAGGTTTTTGGTAAATGGATTATTTTGTTTTTCAAAACCTACAGTGGTAGTTTCACCATGTCCACTGTATATAATGGTTTCGTTTGGCAAGGTATATACTTTTATTTGAATACTCTGTAATAAGGTTGTTAAATTGCCTCCTGGCAAATCAGTTCTTCCAATTCCGCCATTAAATATTACATCGCCACCAATTAAAATATGTTGTTCTTTGTTGTAAAATGCAATGCTTGCAATGGAATGTCCGGGAACAAATAAGCATGATAAATTTGAATTTCCAAATCTAATTTCAGTGCTTTCATCAATAAAAATTAAGTTTTCGGGAATAATAATATCGGGCATATTAAACATAAGCGTCCATCGTTTGGTATCGTTATATGTTTTTAACTCTTCCTGATGCAAATACAATGGAATTTTATAGGTATTCATCACAAAATCGTTACCTAACACATGGTCTATATGACAATGTGTATTTAATAATTTTACAACATTTAATTGATTATTGCGAATAAAAAGAGCTAATTCATTTTCCTCATGTTTATACATGCATCCAGGATCTATAATTATTGCTTCCTTGGTTTCATCAAACAATACATAAGTATTTTCTTGAAATTCGTTGAATGTAAATTGTTTTATTGTTATCATTTTTTTTATACCAACATGTAATTCCTAACGGAATATAATTGTTTATCGTTTTTTTATATACCAACATATAATTCCTAACGGAATATTTTGTTTATCTTTTTTTATATACCAACATATAATTCCTACGGAATATAATTGTTTATCGTTTTTTTATGTTACCAACATGTAATTCCTACGGAATATATTGTTTATCGTTTTTTATATACCAACATGTAATTCCTAACGGAATATATTGTTTATCGTTTTTTTATGTTACCAACATATAATTCCTAAGGAATATATTATTTGCTGTCCCGTTAGGGACTTCATATTGGTAATACCTAAAGTCAACCGCTACTTTGTCCCGTTAGGGACTATACTTTTTTTATAACA
>CAISTO010000011.1 GCA_903888395.1 uncultured Bacteroidota bacterium
ATAAAAGCAAAACGTTCATCGCTTACAATGCTAAAAATATCTACATCGTTCATAATTCCACTAACTATGGTCGATTTACTTTGGTAATTTTCCAAGGAATCTAACTTGCGTTTATACCTTGCAGCTTCTTCAAATTTTAAATCGTTAGCGGCTAAATGCATGTAGTTTTTCAAAACAGTTTTTACTTCACCAATATTTCCACGTAAAATACTTTTGATATGTTTAATATTTTGATGGTACTCTTCTTCACTAACTAAACCCACACATGGTGCTTTGCAATTACCAATATCATACTCTAAGCAAGTTTTAAATTTATGCGCACTGATATTTTTTTCGCTTAATTGAAAGTTACAATTCCTTAATGGATAAATGCTTTTGATGAAATCCAAAATGGTGTACATCATGTTGCCAGAGGCATATGGACCAAAATATTCGCTGCCATCTTTTATATGTAATCGGGTAGAAAATATTCGTGGAAATCGTTCGTTTTTGATACAAATAAAAGGATAAGTTTTATCGTCTCTTAAATTGATATTATACTTTGGCAAAAACTTTTTTATCAAAGAATTTTCCAATAACAAAGCATCAATTTCAGTTTCTACTAAAGTAAATTGAAGGTCTACAATTCGGCTCACCATGATGGCCGTTTTGCGGTTTTCGTGTTGGTTTTTATTAAAATAACTGCTTACACGTTTCTTTAAACTTTTGGCTTTGCCAATGTAAATTAAGGTTCCATCTTTATCAAAGTATTTGTAAATACCAGGAGAGTCGGGTAAGGAAGCAATGATGGTTTTTAAATGTGGCGTGTGCATTGAGAGGCAAAGGTAAATAAAATGTACAATGCTTTAACGGAATAAAATTTCAGATTTTGAATATAGAATCGATGCCTTCACTCCAAGTGATGGAATCAGTTTATAAACTAAGCTGCATTTGCCTGAGCTTTTGGAATTGTTTTTAACAAATCTTCTATTGCAATTTGTTCTTCTTCTAAATCAAAATCATCTTGCATACCCAACCAAAATTTAGCCGAAGTTCCAAAGTATGTTGATATTCTTAATGCGGTATCAACGGTAATCCTTCTTTTGCCTTTTACAATTTGAGAAATACGAGTTTGAGGAATACACGTGACTTTTGCTAATTGATATTGTTAAATAGACAACAGTTTTAAAAATTCTTCCAAAAGCACTTCGCCTGGGTGTATGTTTTTTAACTTTTTCATTTTAATTTAGCATATTTGTAAAGCACAATTATGCTTTTACTAACTTCCTTTTTGCTTTAATAATTTTACGTTCTTTTAAAAACTTACTAAACTCCAATTCTTCTTTTTGTGTCAGTATTTTTTTTACAAAAACAACGTCTTTTTCATCTAATTTTTTTAAATCAATCATAGTTCAAATTCTTTAAAATATTTTTTTACCAAAAATAACGACTCTTTTTTATCTATAAACATTCGATTTCTTCCAAATAGTTTAGCCCCTAATGAAATTTGATAGTGTTCAATTAATTGTGTTTTAGCTATAAAAGAAACAATTCCATCATAACCTAATTCAAACGAATACTTGCAAACAAATGCAACTAAATTGCCAGCTACTCCTAAATATAATTTCTTGTGACCTTTGTTAAATTTTGCAGCTTCAATTAAATCCATAAATATATGATCGCCTTTATCTGTTAAGCAAACTAAGCCTTGAATTATATTAGGGTTTTCAACGGTATTTATTTTGTATATTCTCTTTGAATTATCAACCAACTCTGAGTGCCAATCAAAACCCCAATCTTTCTTATTTATTTGTTTCTCATCTATTAATGAAAGCAGCGTTATTTCAGTTTGAAAAACTTCGCCTGATATAGCATTTTCAATAGAATTTGTGATTTTATCAATTTCAAATTCTAAAAAAAACTCTCCTTTCTTTTTCATATTTCAAATATAATTAAATGGAATAAATTTTTAAGGAAAATTTATTCAAGAATTATCCAACAAAAAAGCCTTGAATTTCTTCAAGGCTTTTAGGCAAAATATTTAAAAAAACACATCAACTAATTATTCACTTCAAACATTATTGGCAAAACCAATTTTACAGCTACTTTTCTATTATTTTGTTCTCCAGCTTTCCATTTTGGCATTTCTTTTATCACCCTCATTGCTTCTTCATCGCAACCAAATCCTACTTTTCCTAAAACTTCCACATCACTCACTTCTCCATTTTTATTTATAATAAATGATAAAGTTACTTTTCCTTGCACGCCATTTTCTAACGCGCTTTTTGGATATTTTATTTCTTTGGCCAAATAGTCGTATAAATCGCCATTAAATGCTGGCATTTGCTCTATTGCATTTCCATCAAATAATTCACCTGTTTCTCCACTTGGAATTGTCCCTGTTCCTACTGGATTAAAAGCAGGATTTGTTGGGCCAATGGGTAAATCTAAATCGTTTGTTCTGGTTACAGAATCAAATGAAATTGGTTTAGTATCTTGGTTTCTTTTCACTTCATAATTGTTGTTATTTCCAGCAGGTTTTGTTTGTGCCTTTTCTATTTCTTTAATCAATTCTTTAGGAGGCAAAATGTATTCTACAATTGTTATTGAATCGCTTATTGGAGGCTCCACCAAAGGGTTTTTCACCAATACATCTCCATGTAATTTATTGTAAATAATAGAAGTAATAATAATTGCCATAGGCACCAAAAAAGTAATCAAAAAACTGCGAATTAAATTGTTGTTGTAATCGCTGCGCAATACGTAAGCGCCATATGCTTTGTTTCTGTTTTCAAACACTAACTCATCCAAGTTATTGTGGTTTGTTTTTAAAATGTTCATGATAGTTTTGGTTTAGATTTATTAGTAAGACACCAATAAAACGTCAACTGCACAAAACTATTTTGGTAATGACAGAAATTTTACAAAAAGGTAAAATAATTTTTTATTTTTTATTCAGCTCTTAATGCTTCAATAGGCTGAATTTTGGCTGCTTTTCTTGCGGGAAAGAATCCAGCTAAAAGTCCAGCAAATATTAATGCTGCCAAGGCTTGTAATACTACGCTGAATTCAACATCTGGTTTTCTAAAATATTCGCTATCGGGAATGTATTTTTGTGCTAAAGCCAATAAACCAATTCCGAGCATCATGCCTATATAACCCGAAAGGGCGGTTATAAAAATGCTTTCTTGAATAATTAATGAAACAATACTGAATGGCGTTGCGCCCAATGCTTTTCTAATTCCAATTTCTTTGGTGCGTTCTTTCACCACAATCATCATAATATTACTCACGCCAACAATGCCGGCTATTAAAGTTCCAATTCCTATAATCCAAACAAAAATGCGAATGCCATTGATTAAACCCATGATTCGTTTAAATTCAATCACATTATTCCATACAAAAACTGCTTTTTTATCAGCTGGGTCAAAGTGATGTTTTTGTGCTAAAAGCGCATAAACTTCGTCTCTTATTATTTCACTTTTTTCCATATCTGATTCAGGTAAAGTAAAAATTATTTGGTCTAGTTTATTATCATTTCCAAACACCCTTTGCGATGTGCTAATAGGAATATATGCCCTTCTGTTATCGTCTGGCCCGCCTGCATCTTTAAAAATACCAACTACTTTAAACGGAATTCCGTTGATGTTGATGAGTTGATTAATTGGATCTTCTTCTTTAAAAAGTTCTTCCACTATTTGTTGTCCAATGGAACAAATTTTTCTACACTCTTTAATGTCTAAATCATTAATAAATCGGCCTTTTGTAATGACAATTTTCTCCGCAAAAATCATATCATAATTACAACCTTTGGTACTAAAACTTCCGTAACGGTTTTTATAATTATATTGGTTTACCTCCCAAAGTTGTAGGCGTGGCGAAAGGTGCTCAATGGTTTTTACACTTTTACCAATAGCTTCATAATCTTGATTGGTAAGTTTAATATCGCGGCCAGGTTGAATGCCATCGTAAGCCACAGAAGTACGGCCGTTATTGAACCAAACGCTATTTACAGCATCGTGCGAGAATTGAAATTTAACGCCATTTCCCAATCCATTTCCTGTTCCTAATAAAACAATGAGCATAAAAATTCCCCAAGCCACACTAAAACCAGTTAGGAAAGTGCGGAGTCTATTCTTACGAATAGATGCAAATATTTCTTGCCATTTATCTATATCAAACATGTTTTTGAATGCGAAATGCGGAATGCCAAAAGTGCGAAATTACCGAAGTTCGGAGTTACCGAAGTGCGGAGTGCGGAGTGACAAAAGTGCGAAGTGTTTTGCACTTGAATTTATTTCAGATATAGTCTTCATTTTATAATTTTTTTTCATTTATTTCGCATTTTTGGCATTTCGTACTCCGCATTTATTTTCCTTCATTTCGCACTTTTGTCATTCCGCACTCCGCATTTATTTATTACCTATTTTCTTTTGCTGTTTTTCCTGATGCAGTAAAAATTGCAGTTAATTCTGATGCTTCTTTTAATAAATTTTCTAAATCTTTTGTTTCCAATATTTTTGCCATTTCAATTAGCTCCAGCCAATATATACATTCGTCAGCTTCTTCTTCCACAATAGTTATTTTAGAAATAAAATCTGCTTTTGACCTTGCTCTGCAAGCAGCTCTGTAATTGGCTCCAACAGAAGTAGCCGCTCTCAACAATTGATTGCTAATTACTTTTGAGGACTGAGAACTATCCATTTTCTTAATCAAATTAATTATTTCTATTGCAAATTTTTGTGTTCTAGTTTTTAAATTATTAAATTCATTCGACATGGTTTATATGATAATATTTAAAGTGAAAATTATTTTGAGTGCGAAATGCGGAGTGACAAAAGTGCGAAATTACCGAAGTGCGGAAGGCGAAATGCCAAAAATTCGAAATGTTTTGCACTTTGATAATTATTAAATCTATTTTTCATTTTTTTACTTTTCATTTTTCTTACTTCGCATTATTGGCATTCCGCACTTCGCATTTTATTTCCTTCACTTCGAATTTTTGGCAATCCGAATTCCGCACTTTTTAAAGTATCAAACCATCCTTCAACCGAATCGTTCTATCCGTCATTTCGGCTATATCGTGTTCGTGGGTAACAATAACTACAGTAATTCCACTTTTATTGATGTCTTTTAAAAGACTCATTACTTCATAACTTGTTTGTGTATCGAGCGCACCAGTTGGTTCATCGGCCAATATCATTTTGGGTTTTGCAATTAATGCCCTGGCAATGGCAACGCGTTGTTTTTGTCCGCCACTCATTTCGTTTGGCATGTGGTAAGCCCATTCTTTTAAGCCAACTTTTTCCAAATATTCTAAAGCAATGGCATTTCGTTTTTTGCTACTAATATTTTGATAATACAGCGGTAAAGCCACATTTTCCATTGCATTTTTAAACGAAATCAAATTGAAAGATTGAAACACAAATCCAATGTATTGATTGCGCAATTTGGCTGCTTTTGTTTCGTTCAAATGTTGAATTAAATTACCGCCTAATAGGTATTCACCGGCATCGTAATTATCTAAAATTCCTAAAATATTTAAAAGGGTAGACTTTCCACTTCCCGAAGACCCCATGATAGAAACCATTTCGCCTTCATTTACCTTCATGTCAATACCTTTTAACACCATCATTTTATTATCGCCAATGGTGTACGATTTTTGAATATTTTTTAGTTCAATCATTTTGTAATTCTCAAATATAATTTTTAGCCATTGATAGTTTTGTTTGTTTACATAAACGGCCTTTTTTCAAAATAAAGCAAAAATAAAGCCCATCAAAATGATGAGCTTTATTTAAAAAGATTCTTATTATTTTAGTTAATTACTATTTTTTTAGTTGTTAACTTACCATTTTCTTCTATTGTCAAAATGTAATTTCCTTTATTTAAAATTACATTTATATCATTTATTCCGTTCAATAAAGTCCTTTCATTGCTCCAAACAGTTTTACCAAAAACGTCTATAATTTTAAGTTTTGCTACACTATTATTTTTTGATTCAAATGAAATATTGAATGCACCATTTGATGGATTTGGAAAAATTGTAATACCATTATCCTCATTGATAGCGGTAATTAATACCATTTTACTTATTGACGAAGTACCATCAAAATCAATTTGATTCAATCGGTAATAAACTATTTGATTTTTTAAATCACTAAAAATATTTTGGTCAGTATAACTGTAGTTTGAAACTACAATTGAATTATTTTTACCTTTCACCTTTCCAATTTTTTCAAAGTTAATTCCATCAAATGAACGCTCAACAATAAAATAATCATTGTTTATTTCTGAAACAGTTACCCAATTTAAAACTGCATTATTATCTTTTTTAGTTCCTTCAAAATTGGTCATTTTTACTGGTACAGTAGATGAAGCAGTAATGTATGCTGTATCATAAAAAGTACCACAAGAATTGGTATAAGAAGCCACATAAGCTCTAATTCCAGCAGTTGTATAAGGACCAACTTTTGTTCTAGCATTTGTATCGAAAGGAGTCCCTAAATAATTCCAGTTAAAACCAGTCATTGAACCAGGAACAGGCACTGAAGTTCCACTGTTTATGGCATTAGGATTTTGTGGTGTTACACCAGAATTAACCCAGCAACTTGAAGTATTATTATCAGCTGCGTTTAATCTGTTACCTGAGCTAGAAACTGCAGGTGTATTTCCGCTCCAATCAGAAGACGTAACGCCAGATGCTATTGGAAAAGCATAAGTTCCATAAACGGCTGCGTCTATAATTGTTCCCGACTGATTTTTGATTAAGTAACCTCTATTGTCACCCGTTGAGCTATGTGTTACTGTATTTCCTGTATGGTAATAAAAGTTTGTAGGGCTTGGTGTACTTGAACCTAATTGACCAGTTGCTAAAATCATGGTTCCATTTGGGCTAAATACTGTTCCTGTTGGGAAAGTTACGGTATGTTGTAATGCAGTACCAGTCCACTCTTCCATTGTATATCCTGCAATGCTACTGTTAGGAACACCCGTAAGTTCTACATAATCGTCTGCTGTTAAATAGGTAGGCCAACCTGCAGAAGGTGCACCAGTTGCAACTTTGTAATGTGCAATTTCACTAAAAAACACTCCTCCACCTGGAAAAATAGGCGAAAATGCTTCTAATAAAACAGTATCTAATGAACTGGTAACTGTTCTTGTTCTAGGTAAAACCGATAATATAGGTTTTACCTCAAAAGGGACGCTTAAATTCAAGGTATCATTTGAAATTATACCATTAATTGTAGAAGGTCTAATATATGCTCGTGCATTGTAAAAACCTGGAGTTGACATGTTAAAATTAGCAACAAAATAAGTTTTACTTAAGCTAGCTCCTAAGGTATCGGTTACCAACACAATACTATCGGTTTTTGAAATTGGCCCGTTTTGACTCCAAACAATGGTAAGAGGACTGACACTAAAATTAATAGTAGCACCAATTAAATTAGTGACGGTGATTTTGATTGTATCAGCAGTGTTATAACAAACACTCGATTTAGCAATACTGATATTATTAATTGCAATATCACTTGATAAACTAGTAAACTCTATTGCGCCCATATCTGGTGTACTAGTTGATCTAATGTTTCCACTTATGTCGTTTAAAACACCAACAGGAGTTCCAACATTATCAATATTTGATGAAAGAGGAGTTATGTTTCCTGTTGTAAGATTTACAAAAACTGGATCGGCTGAAAGCGAATTGGTGTCTTTTAAAGTGGTGGTTTTCCAATCGGCTAAAGTGGTGGTGTTAGCTGCCCAATAACCTATATAATTAGTTCCTGCAGTGGCAGTCATTGAAAAATCATTGTAATTTGAACTAAACGAAGTAGAAACTGCTGTAACATAAATATTGAATTTTATTCCAGTACCCGAACCTCCAATACTAAAGATATTATTGTATAATTTATGGTTATCGGGAGCAGTACCCAAAAATAAATTTCTATTGGCACCAGCACCAGTTGTTACTAATGCTACTGTGTTATGATAAATGTTTATTCTGTCGCGAGTTCCCAATAAATACATGCCATAAATAGTTCCTGTTGTATTGATGTTATAAATAGCGTTATTTATAAATTCGGTTTCATAACCAATTGCATTAACCGAGGTTGTTACATAAATAGGATAAGCTGTATAAGTACCTGTTCCAGCATCATGTATTAAGTTATTTTTTACTTTAATATTTTTTGCTGTTCCTAAATAAATACCATAAAAAGTAGAAAGTGTTGTTCTGTTTAAACGATGAATATTGTTATTTAAAATTTCAATTGAATCACCATTAGAAATATATACACCATAAAGATAAAAATCTCTGATAATATTGTTTTGAATTATATGTCGGCTGTTATTTAAATAACTTGCATTTCCAATTGCTGTAATACTGTAATAACCGCCTATAATTTCATTGTTTGTAATAATAATGTTTTGAGCATTATTTCCAGCAGTAGTAGCAGCTGAGGCCGAACCAGAAATAACAATTGCAGCATTTGAAGTTCCCGTTGCAATTGTTCCTACATTTATTTTGTTTCTGTTTATGGTAATATTTTGAGCTTGGTTACCAATGTATATTCCAAAACCACTCAAAGCAGTTCCGGTAGCGGTAATATTAAAACTATCAATGGTTAAATATTTTGTTCCCAAAAAAGAAATGATTGGAGTTGCCGAACTTTGTATGGTATTCCCATTTCCATTTAAAGTAATGGTGTTTGTAGATGAAGTTCCAGAAATATTTCCAAAAGTTAGTGTTTCATTATATGGACCAGAGCTTGCAGCAACGTTTATTGTTACAGCTCCACTTACGCCAACGCATGAAAGTTCAGTTGCTAAAAAACTTAAACTTTGATAATTTGTAGAAGATTGAGGAAGCAAACGATTTACTGTATATGTACCAGCCAAAGGCGATGAACTAGTGGTTACTTTTACAAAAGCCGAAGTATCGTAATTAGTTCCACAGCCCACTCTACACCTATACCAAGTAGTAACCGATTGTGTATCTAAAGTTGATCTAGTAGTATCAATGGGCATTATTGAATATGGACCTGTAGAATCGGTAGTAGAGCGAAGCCATTGATATGACAAACCAGTTCTTATTGAATCGTTCGCTAATGACAAAAGAATTGGTTGACCTGCACATGCATAACCAACATTAGCAGTTGAAGTACCAACAGTTGGTGTGCCACTACATGGAATAGCCGGGTTGAAAATAATTTCACCAATCCAACCTCTTGAATTTATAGTAGGTGCTACAGGTGGAATTCCTGTTCCTCCGTATCCAATACCTGCTCCAGTAATTATACTTAATCCTGATGTTGTAATTGTTGTAGTTCCTGTTGTAGGCATGGTAAAATACCTTTGACTAAGTGCATAAACCAAAATACCATAAGTAGTATTGGCAGGAATGGTAAAACTTAAACCGCTAAGTAAAGTTTGAGTAACAGTAGTAGTAGTGTTTGCCACTGCTGATATAGAAACAGATGCTACTAAATTCCATCCATTAGCAGTAGTTATTGCCGCTGGGGCGCCACTTACTGGTGTTGGATTATAATATAGCGAAACCGGTGAAGTGACTGTAGCACCAATTACCCCTTTTATTTCAGAAATAATAATTGGGTAACTATTGTTATTTTGTAAATTAAAAGTTACACCACCACTACCATTATTGTTTAAAAAAGTACTTGTGGTGCTTAGCGTTTGTGCATTGATTATTGATGTTGTTAAAACACCAATAAGTACAAATATAATTATTTTGATTTTAGTAAATATTTTTTTCATTTTTCCGTTTTTCATTTTTGCAAAGAACGGATAAAATGTATTAAATAAAAAATTAATTTACTCCAAAATTATAGCTAAATCCTACTACTAAACCTCCAGGTTTTAAATCATTTAGGTCGTTTTTGCCTTTATCAGAAAAATGAATGGTGTAATCAATATTTTCATGACTTCCGCCATCTACTAAAACTGAAAAACCTAAGTCTAACACTAATCTATTGCCACTTTTTCTTATCCATTGGCGTTGAATTCCTATATTAAACAGGGTGGCGGCAGTTAAATTCATATTGACATCTTTTTTGCTTTTTACACCAAAAGCATCTTCTACTTCTAATTTAACATTTGCATCGTTTAATCCGCTAGCGCGTGAAATACTTAATACAGGACACCAAGCATTTTTATTAATGGCATTAAACACTATTCCTAAAGATACTTTACTGCCCCAAGATCCAACTCCAACGCCTGCGTCCATAATCATTTTTTCATTTAAACGAATGCCTAATTTAAATCCTGCTGCTCCGCAATTATTATTGATACCACTGCCAATGCCAAGGTAAAATGTAGCATTCTTTTTTTCCAATCCATAATCTTTAATATTTTGTGCGTTTACCAAATAAGTAAATGAACAAAATAATGCTGCTAATAAAATGTTTCTTTTTTTCATGATTGAATTTGTTTTAAATTAATGTCCACCTGATACTTTTTTATCAAAATCTATACCTTGACTTTTTAAAATGCCACTTACTTTCCAAGCGTAAAATGCCAAGTAAGCAAAACATAAAGCACCAATAATATAACTATTTTGAATACCTATGTTTTCCGAAACAACTCCTTGTAACCAACTCACAATTCCACCACCCATAATCATCATAATTAAAAAGCTACTACCTTGACTGGTGTTTTTCCCTAATCCGCTAATGGCTAAAGTAAAAATACATGGCCATAATGTACTACAAAATAATCCAACACTTGTAAATGCATAAACACTTGCCATGCCGCTTGTGGCCATTCCAATTGCTAATGCTAAAATTCCTAAAACCGAAAATATTAATAACATTCTTGCTGGATTTCCTTTGCTGGCAATGTCAGCAGCAATTAATACTAAAATGATTAGTCCGTAAACATAAAAAGGAGTCAAGTCGTGCTTTGCAATAGCATTTACAAATAAGAAAACGCCAAATGCCAAGTAAGGAGCTACAAAACGAAGTACTTTTTGGGTAGTCATATTTTCGGTAAATGCTTCCACCGCACCAGTCCAACGGCCAATCATTAAACTTGCCCAATACAATGAAATATAGGGAGCAATATCGCCAATGGCAAAACCTAATTTACTTTCCATGTATGCAGGTAAATTACTGGCAGTTGAAACTTCAACGCCTACATATAAAAATATGGCAATCATACCCAAAACCAATTGCGGGTATTTTAGTGCAGAATTTTTAGTCGATTTATTGTCAACATCAGATTCTTCAATTGCTTTTGGATGTTCGGGTAAAGAAGAAAATTTTAGTAATACTGCTACTAATAAAAAAGCAATTCCTAAAACTAGGTAAGGAATTTTAACACTTTCAATACTCAAATCGGTATTGCCAGAGGCGGCCGAACCAAAAATAGCAAAACTTACAATAAGCGGCCCAATGGTAGTTCCCAAATTGTTAATTCCACCTGCTAAAGTTAATCGTTGAGAGCCGGTAGTAATTGGTCCTAAAGCAATAGCTAATGGATTTGCAACCGTTTGTTGCAATGAAAAACCTAGTCCAACGGTAAATAATCCGGCTAGCATAAGTGTATATGAACCCGAATTAGCAGCGGGATAAAACAACAAAGTACCAAGTGCAGAAATTACCAAACCTAAAGCCAATCCATTTTTATAACCAATTTTGTTCACCAAATCTTTTCCAATTAACAATGAAATTCCCATGTAAATAAGTGAACCAACTGTGTAGGAAATATAAAAAGCAATGGATACAAATTGACTTTGACTTTGTGTTAAATCAAATGCTTTTCTGAATACTGGTATTAAAATATCGTTGCTGGCAGCCACAAAGCCCCAAAAGAAAAATACGATGACTAAAGGGATGAATTGGCCCCAATTTGTTTTTGAATTTTGTTCCATTTTTTATAATTTTATTTGTGGTCAAGAACGTAAAATATTATGAAAACAAAAAATAAAATTATAAACCTTAAATTTGTTTCAAAATAAATATATAAATATGCAATTAAGCGAGGCCCAAAAACAAGTAGATGAATGGATAAAAACCATTGGAGTAAGGTATTTTAATGAGCTTACCAATACAGCTATTTTAATGGAAGAAGTGGGCGAACTAGCCCGAATTATGGCCCGAAAATATGGCGAACAAAGTTTTAAGGAAAGCGATAAAAATTCCGACATGGCAGATGAAATGGCCGATGTACTTTGGGTATTAATTTGCCTAGCCAACCAAACCGGAGTGAACCTCACCGAAGCTTTTGAAAAAAATATGGCTAAAAAAACCAACCGTGATGCTACCAGGCATTTGGAAAATGAGAAGCTGAAATGAAAAGGGCTGCTAGCCCCTAGCAGCTGGCAAAAGTAAATTTATTCTATTGTTAAAATACCAATATAGATTTGTTATTGAAAATTGATAGCAGAATGAAATATTTAGTAAGTCACCACCCTAACTAAAATTATAACAATAAAATCTTTTAATTTTCTAATCTTCCAATTTATAATGATACTTATCTATAAAAAATGGTAAATTGAGAAAATTATATAAATTGCGATGCAAAATCAACCAATAAAGGATTAAATTTTATGTCAAAAATAACTGAATTATTAGGCGATCAAGCCGATTATTACTTGAATCACGAAAGTAAAACCATTTCAAAAAATCATATTCATTTACCAGGTGCCGACTTTATAGACCGCTCTTTTGGTCCAGGAAACCGTAATCCACAAGTATTAAGAAGTCTTGGTCAATTATACGGAACAGGTCGTTTGGCTAATACAGGTTACATGTCAATTCTTCCAGTAGATCAAGGAATAGAACATTCGGCAGGTGCATCTTTTGCTCCCAATCCAGCATTTTTTGATCCTGAAAATATTGTAAAATTAGCCATCGAAGGTGGTTGTAACGCTGTTGCTTCTACTTATGGTGTGTTGGCTGCTAATTCTAGAAAATATGCGCATAAAATTCCATTTATTGTAAAAATAAATCATAATGAATTTTTAAGTTACCCTAATAAATTTGATCAAATTATGTTTGGTTCGGTTGATGAAGCTTGGAACTTAGGAGCAGTGGCAGTTGGTGCAACCATTTATTTTGGTTCAGACGAATCAGGTCGTCAAATTCAAGAAGTAGCAGCTGCTTTTGAGCGTGCTCACGAATTGGGAATGGCTACGGTTTTATGGTGTTATACTCGTAACAATGGTTTTAAAGTAGATGGTGTAGATTATCATGCAGCTGCTGATTTAACAGGACAAGCAAACCATTTAGGAGTAACTATTCAAGCAGATATTATTAAGCAAAAATTACCAACGAATAATGGTGGTTACAATGCTACTAAACATGGTAAAACTCATCCAAAAGTATACAGCGAATTAACTACTGATCATCCAATTGATTTAGCTCGTTACCAAGTTGCAAATTGCTACATGGGTCGCCAAGGTTTAATTAATTCAGGTGGAGAAAGTAAAGGTGCTACCGATTTAGCAGAAGCAGTTACAACAGCAGTAATTAACAAACGTGCTGGTGGACAAGGTTTAATTAGCGGACGTAAAGCATTTCAAAAACCAATGAACGAAGGAATAGCTTTGTTAAATACTATTCAAGACGTTTATTTAGATAACACAATTACTATAGCATAAATTATAAATTGTTGAATGAAATACATTCAATTAATTCATAATTCAACATTCATAATTCAACATTTTAAATGAGTTGGTTTAAACGAAAAATAGAAGGTATTACCACATCTACATCCGATAAAAAATCGGTACCTGATGGGTTATGGCACAAATGTTCAAGGTGTAAAAAAGCCACATTAAGTTCTGACCATGCAGCGGGAAAATACGTTTGCGTGCATTGTAATTACCACGATAAAATTGGTTCAACGGAATATTTTGAAGTAATTTTTGATAACAATGATTACGAAGAATTATATAGCAATATTAAACCTACCGATCCATTAGCATTTAAAGACACTAAAGCATATAAAGACCGTTTGGTTGATACCATTAAAAAAACTGGAATGGACGATGCCTTAAGAGTTGGCATTGGAAATGTAAATGGTTTGCCTTTGGTAATAGCTTGTATGGATTTTGGATTCATTGGTGGAAGTATGGGAAGCGTAGTTGGTGAAAAAATTGCGAGAGCAATTGATTACGGACGAGAAAACAAAATTCCAGTGATGATTATTTCAAAATCGGGTGGCGCACGAATGATGGAAGCAGCTTTCAGCTTAATGCAAATGGCCAAAACTTCTGCCAAATTAGCGTTGCTAGGAAAAGCAGGTGTTCCTTATATTAGCTTAATGACCGACCCAACAACTGGTGGTGTTACTGCTTCGTTTGCTATGCTTGGCGACATTAATATTGCTGAACCAGAAGCCTTAATTGGCTTTGCTGGTCCACGTGTTATCAGAGAAACAATTGGTAAAGATTTACCAAAAGGATTCCAAAGTTCTGAATTTGTTTTAGAACATGGTTTTTTAGATCTGATTGTTCCTAGAACACAATTAAAAGAAAAATTAAGTACACTTTTACATCTTTGGGCTGAAAAACCGATTGCAGTTTAAAACCGAAAACTTATAAAACAAATATTTGAACCACATAGTTATATAGAAAACACAGTTATTGCGCTTTGTTTTTTATGTACTTATGTGGTTTTTTAAATTTATAAAAGCATATACAATTCAATCAAAATGTTTTGGTTAAAAAATAAAATACCGCTCAGATTCCAAATTATTTATTCAATATTTTTTGTATTGTATTTTGCAATTTTTGGTGGTTTTAAATGGAGTTTTGAAGTACTTTTCTTTATTGCAGTAATTGGAATCATGGCATCTAGCGTTCAATATTCAATTCTGTATTTTGCTGAAATAGGTTTAATTAAAATAGGATTTTCAAACAAAAGAACCATTTACATGTTGACTTTTATAGCATTGTATATTTTAAATATTTGTTGCATGTTGTTGTTTACCCCCGTAGGATGGAATGGCGGAAAGTCCTTTATTTATTTTTATGGTTTTTTTGGGGTTTCCTCTTTAATTTTTTTATTTTTATTAATAACACCATTTTATAAATTCCTATTAAAAAAATAAATTTTCAATCATTCACATTTCAACAAAATATAAAATTATAATTAGCTGTAATACAGAAACTAAACTAATATTTTTACCAATATGAAAAATATTATTATGTTTTATAACTAAAAGGCTGTAAAATTATCCGACATTTGCAAGTCAAAATTGAACCCATACACAAAAAGTAAAGAGGAATATATATAGTAATGAGGCAACTAAAAATAAGCAAGCAGTTTACCAATCGTGAAAGTAAGTCGTTAGATAAATATTTGAATGAAATAAGCAAAGTTTCTATGATTGATGCGCAGGAAGAAGTAGAACTTGCACGTAGAATTAGAGAGGGAGATCAAGTAGCTTTGGAACGTTTGGTAAATGCCAATTTGCGTTTTGTGGTTTCAGTTTCAAAACAATATCAAAACCAAGGTTTAACGCTTGGTGATTTAATAAACGAAGGAAATTTAGGTTTAATAAAAGCGGCAAAACGTTTTGATGAAACCCGTGGTTTTAAATTCATTTCTTATGCAGTTTGGTGGATTCGCCAATCTATTTTACAAGCTTTAGCCGATCAAAGTCGTATTGTTCGTTTACCTTTAAACAAAGTAGGTTCAATAGGGAGAATTGGTAATGCAGCTGCAAAATTAGAACAACAATTAGAGCGCGAACCAACGGTAGAAGAAATTGCTTTAGCCATGGACATTCCAATTTTAGAAGTGGAAAATGCATTGCGCAGCACAGGACGTCATTTATCTATTGATGCACCTTTAACTGAAGGTGAAGACAATACTTTATTAGGAATTTTAGATAGCAACGATGAGCCTCGTCCTGATGTTCAGTTAATCAACGAGTCGTTACAAAAAGAAATTAACCGTGTTATTTCAACTTTAAGTGAAAAAGAAAAAGACGTGTTGAAATTCTATTACGGATTAGATGGCGGACCAGCACATACGCTAGAAGATATCAGTGAAAAAATTGGTTTAACACGTGAACGTGTTCGCCAAATAAAAGAAAAAGCTTTGCGCAGATTACGTAAATCATCGAAAAGCAAAATCTTAAAATCATATTTAGGATAAAAATTTTTTATACTATCCGTCTGACGCCTTGGCTATTAGACCTGACAGGTTTTTAAAACCTGTCAGGTCTTGGTGTTTAATTTACCCGTCTGACTCCTTGGTAACGCAAAGGCTAATTAAGCGTCTGACTGATTAAGAAATCCCAATTGTATTTTTTTGCAATTGGGATTTTTAAATTTATTCAAACAACATGACCACAACACATAAACATACCAACTCATTAATTCACGCGAGTAGCCCTTATTTATTGCAGCATGCACACAATCCAGTAAATTGGTTAGAATGGAACGAGGAAACACTTTTAAAAGCCAAGAGTGAAGATAAAATGATACTGGTGAGCATTGGTTACTCGGCTTGTCATTGGTGTCATGTAATGGAACACGAAAGTTTTGAAAACGAAGAAGTGGCCGAACTGATGAACAAAAACTTTATTTGCATAAAAGTAGATAGAGAAGAACG
>CAISTO010000012.1 GCA_903888395.1 uncultured Bacteroidota bacterium
AATAATCAATCTATAGTTATAGGATTATATAACGATAGAACCATTCTAACCAAAGGCTTAAATGAACCAAAATCAACCGTAGAATTGAATTATGCCGATAAAGCAATAGTTTTTGATTTTACGTCAAATGGTTTGTGTAACTTAAATAAAATGAAGTTTGCTTATTTATTAGATGGATTTGATAAAAGCTGGAACGTGTTAAAAAATGGCGAACATAGAGCATTCTTTTCAAGCTTATTGCCTGGAAGGTATAAACTAAAAGTTAAAGTGTTAGACATGAATAATACTTGGAGCAAAGAATCGGTAATAGCTATTCATGTAAAACCGCCATTTTGGAAATCATGGTGGTTTATTTTATTGATTATAATTCTGATAGTTAGTTTGGTAGCTTTAATTTTTATGTATTTAATAAAAAGACAAAAAGAACGTTTCCAATTAAAAGCAAATAGAGATAAACAAGAAATTCTAAGACTTAGGAATGAAAATTTGGAGAATGAAATTCAAGCTAAACTTACCGAACAAGAAATATTAAGACTTGAAAACGAGGGGCTTGAAAGATATATTGTAATTGAAAAACGAGGACAAGAAATATTAAAACTTCAAAACGAAAACTTAGAACGTGAGGTAAAAGCTAAGAAAAATGAAAAAGAATTACTCCGACTTAGAAATGAAAATTTGGAAATTGAAGTTTTTACCAAACAATCGGAGCAAGAAATACTCAACCTTAAAAACGAAAATTTAGCAAAAGAATTAGAAGCCAAGCAAACACGATTAAGTGTTTCGCTATTACAGAGTGCTCATAAGAATCAGTTTTTGAGTGATTTAAAAAACAATATACAGAAGATAGATCCTAAAAGCAGCAATATTTCATTAGAAATAAAAAAGGTAATGCGTGAAATAAACAATGAAATTAACCAAGAAGATTATTGGGATCAGTTTCAGTTTAATTTTGACGAAATGCATAAGAATTTTATTGAAAAACTAAAGAATTCTCATCCTCAAATAAGCTCAAATGACCAAAGATTGTGTTGTTTTATTCGCTTAGACTTAAATAATAGGGAAATTGCTTCCATTTTAAATATAACGATAAACGGAGTAGAACAAACGAAGTACAGGTTAAAGAAAAAAATGGAGTTAGATGGCAAGTTGCCTTTAAATGAATACATTAGAAATATATAGTAGGGGCTATGATGTAATTTCCCCAATTTAAATTCCTATATCCTAAAAAACACGAAATTATTTTTTCAAAATGAATAGTATTTGTCAAGTGTGTTTTTTTGCATTTACTTTAACTATCGGCTAGGTTTGAATTTCAATTTTATTCAATTGGATGTAATATAACAGAATTTCAGCAACATAAAAAAAATTCATGTAATGAATGTTTCTGTTTTTAAATAATAAATACATGCTTTTGTCAGGTAAAGTATAATTAAAAATTCAAGTATATGAGGATAATTTTTACATTCATTTTTGCAGTTTTTACTTTTGCCCTTTCAGCGCAAACTATCAATGGAATTGTTAAAGACGAAAAAACAGATGAGCCTTTAGTTGGTGCTAACATTTTAATTAAATTAACGGGTAAGCGAGCCACAACTAATTTTGAAGGAAAATTTAAAATTAATGCTGCAAAAGGTGAAGTAATAGCAATAAAATATATTGGCTATGAATCAAAAAATTATACGATAGATTCAGAAAATGATATAGCAATAAATTTAAAATCTGTTTCGGAACAATTAAAAGAAACAGTTGTAATTGGTTATGGTTCCAAATCAAGAAAAGATATAACCGGTTCTGTTGCTTCTGTTTCTACTAAAGAAATTGAGAAAAAACCTTTTACTAGGTTAGAAAATATTTTACAAGGTCAAGCAGCTGGAGTTCAAGTTACACAATATTCTGGTAAACCGGGAAATGAAATGTCGATCCGTGTACGTGGAACCACCTCCCTTTCTGCCGGAAATGAACCTTTATATGTTTTAGATGGTATTCCATTATTGTCGGCCGAAGGTATTAATCCTTCTGATATTGCTTCCGTTGAAATACTAAAAGATGCTTCTGCATCAGCTATTTATGGTGCCAGAGCGGCAAATGGTGTGGTATTAATTACTACTAAAATGGGAACGCCCAATAAGCCTGTTGTAAGTTTTAACTTTTCTTATGGTTTAAGTGAAGTAACCAAAAAGCTACCCATGTTAGGAACATCAGACTATATTGATTTGGTAAACGAAACGTATATCAATGCTGGTGGTTCAGCTCGTTTAGATAAAAATGATTATCCAAATATAAATACCAATTGGCAAAACGAAATATTTAGGGTTGCTGCCCAATCAAATTACCAACTTTCTCTTGCTGGTGGTAGCAATAAATCACGTTATTATTTTTCTGTAAATAATCAAAATCAAGATGGAATTGTAAAAAATTCAGGCTTTGAAAGAACAAGTGTAAGGTTAAATGTGGTTAATGAAATAAAATCAAATTTAAGATTTGGTACTAATTTAACCTTATCAAATGTTGCGTATAAAAATGTTCCTGATAATAGTCGAGTGAACCAAGGTGGCGTTATTTTAGGCGCACTTTCTACTCCAACTTTAATAGGTATTTATAATTCAAACGGAACTTATACAGTTAACCCATTACAAGCTTGGGAAAATCCTGTGGCTAACATTGAAGCACCAATCAATACAACCAATACTTTGCGTTTTGTAGGAAGTTTTTATTTAGAATATGACATTATAAAAAATTTGACATTCAAAAGTTCATTTAATACCGAAACTTATTATAGTAAAAACAGCTATTTCTTAGATCCATTTAAAACACAATATGGAAGATCGCAAGGTGGTGTTGGTTCTGCTGGTACTAACCAGCAATTAGTTTGGTTATCGGAAAATACTTTAACATACAAAAAGCAAATAAGAAACCATGATTTAGTTTTTATGGGTGGTTATACTGCTCAAGAATCAAAATATGAATCTACTTATGGAGCTGTAAACGGTTATCCAAATGCTGCTGTTACCACATTAAATGCTGGAAGCAGAAAAATGGATGCAAGTTCATCGGCTTCCGAATGGGCTATTCTTTCTTATATTGGAAGGGTTTCTTATAAATTTAAAAACAAATATTTAGCAGAAGCAAATATTCGTGCCGATGGTTCTTCCCGTTTTGGAAAAAGCAATAGATATGGTTATTTTCCTTCTGCTTCTATAGGTTGGAGAATTTCGGAAGAAGATTTTATGCCACAAACTAAATGGATTGACGATTTAAAATTTAGATTAAGTGCTGGTACTACTGGTAATCAAAACATAGGTGATTATGCTTCTTATGGTTTATATACTTTGGGCGCTAACTATAATTTTAACGGAATCATTTACCCCGGTGCTAAACCATCAACTATTGGTAATGATAACCTTAAATGGGAAAGTACCAATCAGTTTAATTTTGGTTTAGATTATAGCTTGTTAAAATACAGAATTACCATTGCCGCTGATTATTATGTAAAACGTACAACTAATCTTTTGGTAAATGTTGATTTGCCCAGAAGTACTGGTTTTAGCAGTGGAATTCAAAATATTGGCGAAATAGAAAACAGAGGTTTTGAGTTTGCTATTAAAACTAAAAATATTGTAAAGGCTAATTTTACTTGGTCAACCAACTTTAACATATCTTCTAATAAAAATGAAATAATAAATATTGGCGGTGCTGATAAAGTTATTTACAGTGGCGATGTTCCTGAAAGAGGTTATGCTGTTCAAATAAAACAAGGAAATGCCGTTGGTTCATTCTATGGTTTTGTTAGTAAAGGGGTAGATCCTTTAACTGGTAACATCGTATTTGCCGACTTAAACGGTGATGGACAAATTACAGATGCTGATAGAAAAATAATTGGTTCTCCTATTCCTACTTTTATTGCTGGTTTAAGCAATATTGTTTCCTATAAAAACTTTGATTTAGATTTTTTATTACAAGTTAGTTATGGTAACAAAGTACTAAACGCCACAAGAATAGAAACAGAAGGAATGTTTGATGTTAAAAACGGAAGCGCTGCAACTTTAAATAGATGGAAGAACCCTGGCGACATTACTGATATGCCCGTTGCCATGTTTGGCGACCCAAATAAAAATACAAGAATTAGTGACCGATTTATTGAAGATGGTTCATACTTACGTTTAAGAAATGTTACCCTTTCATACCATGTGCCTGAAAAATGGATTACTAGATTTAAAATTACCAAATTAGATTTATATGTAAGTGGTCAAAACCTATGGATTTTTTCTAATTATTCTGGCTACGATCCTGAAGTAAATAGAGATGGAGGAAGTAGCACTTCACAAGGTATTGACTATGGAACTTATCCGCAATACAGAACTATTATTGGTGGTGTTAAAATTGATTTTTAAAAAAATATTATCATGAAAAAATATATATACATTATTGTTTTTGCACTTCTTGGATTAGTAAGTTGTAAAAAAGACTTTTTAGATAGAAAACCAATTTCTGATGTTACGGAAGGAAATTTCTTTAAAACTGCTGCAGATGCTGAAGCTGGTATCATTGCGGTTTATAGCGCGTTCATTAGCGAAAACTACATTTTTGATTATTATATTAATAATGATGTAGTTTCTGATAATTGTTATTCTGGTGGCGACAATCCAAATAATTTTCAATTAGATGAATTTACTACTACTGCTTTAAATGGAAATGTATCTCGCGATTGGGGTTATTTTTATGAAGCTATTGGAAGAGCAAATGCAGTTTTAGACAATGTTGAAAATATTCAATCATTAGACTTAACAGAGCAAAGAAAACAAGAAATTTTAGGCGAAGCAGCTTTTATAAGAGCATTTCATTACTTTCAAATGGTAAATATTTGGGGTGAAGTTCCTTTAATTGTTCATAAAGTAAATTCTACAGATCCTGCAGTTGTTTATCAACCAAAATCGTCTGTTGATGCAATTTATAATTCAATTATTGCTGATTTAAAATTTGCAATGGAAAGAGTACCATTGGCATATCCACAAAATAAACAAAGAGTAACTTTTGGTGCTTGCAATGCTTTATTAGCTAAAGTATATGCACAAAAACCAAATCCTGATTGGGCTTTAGCACTTCAATATGCAGAAGCTGTAACAAGTAATACTGCATATAAATTATTGGCTAATTACGATTTTTTATGGGATGGAAAACATGAAAATTCTACTGAATCAATTTTTGAAATTCAATTTATAAACAATAGCGATCAAGCTAATTGGGGTCCAATGTTATGGCTTCCACCTTCTTTGAATAATACATCTTGGCGTAAGTTTAATACACCTTCTAATAATTTAGTTGCAGCTTTTAAAATGGCAAATGATACTGTTAGACTTCATTCGTCCATATTATTTGAAGGGAGTTTACCATGGAAAGATGCTCATTATCCTAACGATACAGTTCCTTTTCCTTTTAAACAAAGATCAGCACAAGCTGGAAGAGCCGATAATAATATTTTGATTCGTTTGGCCGATATTATTTTATTACAAGCTGAAGCTAAAAATGAATTAGGAAATACTGCTGGCGCTCAAACCGATTTAAATACAGTAAGAAATAGGGCTTTATTGCCAAATACTTTGGCAACAAGTCAAGCAAGTTTAAAAGATTCTATTTTATTGGAAAGAAGATTAGAGCTTGCCTTTGAAGGACACAGATGGTTTGATTTAAAGCGTTCTGGAAAAGTATTAAGCATCATGAATAATTTAGGATTTGCTTATAACGTAACTCAAAACAAATTGGTGCTACCAATTCCTCAAAACGAATTGGATAGAAACCCCAAATTAAAACAAAACATAGGATACTAAACACTAATAAATTCAATTATAAATTCAAACAAAAACAAACAAACAATCAATCATGAAAAAAATCAATTTACTATTTTCTCTAATGTTTGCAGCGGTAGTGTTGCAAGCTCAAACTGTTAATGTTACCTTGAAGGTAGATATGACAGGTTTAACAGTTTCTACTGATAGCGTTCACGTTGTTGGTTCATTTAACGGATGGAATCCTACTGCTAACGTATTAACTCAAGAAGGAACTACAAACATTTATTCTTGCATTTTAGCAGTAAAACCAAGTGGTGACGTAGAGTACAAATTTATGAATGGTAATGCTTGGGGTAAAGAAGAATCTGCTCCTATGTCTTGTACTACCGGAAACAGCCATAATAGAATTGTTACTTCTGGTATTGTTGACATAGTAGTACCTGCAGTTTTATTTAACCAATGCCCAACTTCTGTTCCTGTTAAAAACATTTCGTTTTTTGTTGACATGGAAGGTTTAACAGTAGATACTTCTAGTGTTCACGTTGCGGGTAATTTCAATGGTTGGAATCCTAGCTTCACTAAATTAACTTTATACAGTGGAACAGTTTATAAAGCTACATATCCTGTTTTAGCTTCTATTACTAAATTAGAATACAAATATGTAAACGGTAGCTCTTGGGGCAAAGACGAAACTGCTCAAGGCGCTCCTTGTGCTGACGCAACTAGTCATAACAGATTATATACCATGCCTGCTGGTGACGGAAGTGTTAAAAACTACAAATTCAATACTTGTACTGAAACTCAAATTAACGTTGGTGTTAAAAATGCAGAAAGCGCTTTTAACTTCGAAGTTTTCCCTACTATTTCTAGTGACTACATAAATGTAAAATTTGAATCAGCTAACAAAAACGAAATCCAATTCAATGTATATTCAATTAGTGGTGTTTTAGTTTCATCAGAAACTATGAACAGAACTGAATCTAACTTTGTAAAAAGAGTTTCTGTTGCTGAATTCTCAAAAGGAGTTTATCTTTTAGAAGTAGCTAACAACGGTAGCAAATCAGTAAAAAGATTTATTGTTAACTAATTTAACAATTTTAAAAGCTAAGCAAATTTGCTTAGATAAGTTTTTTAAACAAATAGAAAAAGGTCTTTAATTTTTTCATAAAATGGTTTTTAGTGTTTAATATGACCTTTTTCTTTTTGTTTTCATTTAAAAAATAGTCAATGGGATTAGTTAGTTTCCCATTGCTATTTTTTTTATTACAACTACCATTTTGGGTGTAATATTGTATTTTAATTTTAATCCAAATACCTCTATGCAAGGCTTTATGATTCGTTTTATATTTTTGTTATTAATTATTCAAATAAGCTGCAAAGGGAAAGAAATTTTAATTCCACCAAGTAGTAATAATCCTACCGATGGAACTATAGGTGTTTGGAAAACAAGCCACGATGGGAGTATTTTGCTTTACAGGCAACCCATAAATATTAAATTTTCAACCAATATTACTGCTGATGTAAATATTGATATTGATGCTGCTAAAACGCGTCAGTCAATGGAAGGATTTGGCGCTGCCCTTACTGGTTCCTCGGCCTATGTGTTAATGAAAAACCTTTCATCTACTCAGCGAATCAATATTTTAAAAGATCTTTTTGACCCTAATACTGGTATTGGAATAAGTTATTTGCGTTTAACTATTGGAGCATCCGACTTCTCATTAACCAACTATACTTATAATGATATTGCATTAGACCAAAAAGACACTGCGCTTGCTAGTTTTAGCATTGCAACTGAAGAGGAATACATCATTCCCGTTCTTAAAGAAATTCTTGCCATTAATCCAAATGTACAAATAATGGCATCTCCTTGGAGCGCGCCTGCTTGGATGAAATTAAACAAAAGTCTTACAAATGGGGGCAGATTAGACTCAACTATTTATAATACTTATGCTAATTATTTTGTTAAATATATCAATGCATTTGCAAGTTATGGTATTACTATAAATACCATTACCATTCAAAATGAACCCTTATATGCCGCGCCATATTTAAGCTTAGAAATGTCGGCTCAAGAACAAATTAATTTTATAAAAAATGCAATCGGTCCTGCTTTTGCAAAAAACAATATCAAAACCAAAATTTTAATTTACGACCATAATTGGGATAGACCAGATTATCCTATTACAGTGCTTGCCGATTCGGCTGCAAGACAATATATAAGCGGAACTGCTTTTCATTGTTATGCAGGAAGCGTAGGTGCCATGAGCCAAGTTTCAAATCAGTATCCTGATAAAGGAATTTATTTTACCGAATGTTCTGGTGGCGAATGGGCAAAAGATTTTGGAAGTAACCTAGCATGGAATACCGAAAATATAATTGTTGGTGCACCCAGAAACGATGCTAAAAATGTGCTGTTTTGGAACTTAGCATTAGACGAGAATTTTGGTCCCAGAAATGGTGGATGTCAAAATTGTAGAGGAGTGATTGCTGTTAACTCCATTAACAATAAAATTCAAAAAAACATAGAATATTATTTGCTTGGCCATGCTTCAAAGTTTGTGCTTTATAATGCAAAAAGAATTATAACTGCCGATACTCGCTCAGCCGGAATATCACAAGTTGCTTATATTAATACCGATGGTACTAAAGCTTTATTAGCTTATAACCATCAATCTGTTTCTCAAAAAATTCAAATCAATGAAAACGGAAAATCTTTTAATTATTTAATAGAACCAGGAAGTTTGGTTACTTTTAAATGGTAGTTTTTTCTTTTTTTTTGTAAATTATTCATTGCATAGCAACCAATAAAAAAAATATTTTTAAATGTTAAATATTCGCCAGATTCTAAATAGAAAAACGCTTGCTATTCTATCTTCTTTTTTGTTCATTCATTCAATAGTAGCTCAGGTAAGTTTACCCAAAAACAAAGTATTGGTATACACCACTTCTGCCGAAACTAATTTGCGTATTAGCATTTCTGATACGCTTGAATTTAAACCTCAAGTTCAACCAAAAGAAACCGAAACTGCCATTTTTATTGATACCAGCAAAACCTTTCAGGAAATAGTAGGAATAGGTGCCGCTATTACCGATGCAAGTGCCGAAACTTTTGCTAGGGTTTCCGCTGAATCACAAAAAAAATTATTAGAATCATTTTTTCATCCGCAAAAAGGAATTGGTTATTCTTTAATTCGTACCAATATGAATAGTTGCGATTTTTCAAGTGGCAGTTATACTTATGTGCAAGAAGGCGATAAAGATTTAAAAACTTTCAATATTGCTCCTGATACTTTGTATAAAATTCCTTTAATTCAAAAGGCATTTAACATGACTAACCAAAATTTAAAATTGTTCATTTCTCCATGGAGTCCACCAGCTTTTATGAAAGATAATAACAACATGTTAAAAGGCGGAAAATTATTGCCAATGTATTACCAATCGTGGGCTAATTATTATGTAAAGTTCATCAATGAATATGAAAAATTAGGTGTTCATGTTTGGGGTTTAACTATTCAAAACGAACCAATGGCAACCCAACGCTGGGAATCGTGCATATATACAGCTGAGGAAGAAAGAGATTTTTTGAAAAAATACTTAGGTCCAACTTTATTTAAAGCAGGATTGTCAAAAAAGAAAATCATTGTTTGGGATCATAACCGCGATTTAATTTTTCAAAGAGTAAACGTAATTTTAGCCGATAAAGAAGCTGCTAAATATGTATGGGGTATTGGTTACCATTGGTACGAAACCTGGACTGGTGGGGAGCAAATGCATGATAATATTAGTTTGGTAAATGAAACTTATCCAGGTAAAAATTTGTTTTTTACCGAAGGTTGCAAAGAAGTGTTTAACGAAGCCAAATATTATAATTGGAATATTGGTGAGTTTTATGCAAAATCAATGATAAAAGATTTTAACTATGGCCTTACCGGATTTACTGATTGGAACATTTTTTTAGATGAAAAAGGTGGTCCAAACCATGTAGGCAATTTTTGCTTTGCACCCGTTCATGTAAACACGCAAACGAATGAAATTATTTATACCAATGCCTTTTATTATATCGGGCATTTTTCTAAATTTGTTCGTCCCGGTGCTAAACGAATTGCTTGCTCATCGAGTAGAAGTAGCCTTAAAGCAACTGCATTTAAAAACAAAGATGGAAAAATTTGTGTAGTGGTAATGAATGATGGCGACAAAGAAATTAATTACATGATACAATTAGGAAATCAATCTGTTTCTGTTAAAAGTATTGCGCATACCATTCAATCTATTTTATTTTAATTTACAATTATCTGAACAATTTCAACATATCGGAATATATATTTAAAGAAATTGTATGATCTCATTGTTAGGTGTTTTAGCGCAACAACATTATTTTGTTACACTTTATTTTACTTGATATTGACCATAAAAAAATTGAATGCCTTGGCCAATTTGTTAATTTCACTAATAATATCAAATCCTACTTTTATGTCGCCATGGTCTAATAAATTCGATAGTTTTAAATGAACTTTTTGATTGTGATTTTTAAGCAAAGAATTTAGCAAAACTGATTCTGAGGATGGAATTACATGGTCGTCTTTTCCATGAATGATGGTAACAGGGCAAGTAATTTTATGCGCATGTTTCGACAAATCTAGTCGGTTTTTCCAACTAGTAAAATCGGGAATTTTAGTCCAAGCTCGCATCATCATATCTCTTCTAAATTCGGTATTATATCTTAGTTTCTTATACAAATCAACAGTGGTTAAATTAGTTTGCGCAAGTAGGTTTGGCAATAATGGAACTTGTCTTTTTAAGCCATTATCTTCTAGTGCAGTTTGAATTAATGCTTCTAATTCAAGATTATTTCCAACTTCATATTTTATAAAGTTTTTCATTAAAATATGCATGCCATAATCATCTGCATTTTTTTCGTTGGTCAAAGCAAATTCAATGGTAGATTTAAAATCACAAAAACTTCCTATTAAGCAAAATGAAGACACACTGTTTGCGGGCATTTCAGCAATAGCCAAAGCAGCAATACCTGCAGTAAAAGAAGGTGCAAAAACAGCAGGACAAAATTTATTGGGGTTCAAAAATTGATCATACGTTATTTGTTGAATAACCTCCTTCATCTCTTCAATACCCGAAGGATGAATCAACAATGCATCTATGGTATTAATCTTTGGAGTAATTACTCGGTAGCCCATTTTTGCAAAAGCATTATTCACTACCGCAATGCGATTGTCTTGATAGCCACTCATAGAAAAACCAGTGAGAGAAATGATGAGTCCTTTTTCTTTCTGAGTAGGTGTGTATAAAAGTATAGGTGTTTTACCACTCGAAAGCGACAATTCAAGTTCCACTCCTTTACTATTGTTTTTCAGCAGTGAAGTATTAATAATAAACCTAAGTCCCGCGAGAATCGACATAATTTGATTTTGTTTAAAAAAATTTCAAATAAAAAAGAGGCTAAATTGCTATACTTTTTTAATCATTTGCTACAAGCACAATGATAAATTCAATTATTGCTATTTCAAAATTTAGAATGAAAGTTAACAATACAATAATCAAAACTATAAAAACATTACACATCATCATTTCAAAGTTTATCCTCCATTTCCCGCCTCCCATTTCTCTCTTCCCAATTCTCATCTCTCAGTGCTCATTTCATACTTCATCATTCATACTTCATACTTCCTCAATTCTCAGCACTCATTTCCCAACTCCCATCTCTCAGCGCTCAATTCCCATTTCATAATTAATCATTCATACTTCATACTTACTCATTTTTTTCTCCCATTAAAATGTTTATTTTTGTTTCAAAGAAAATTATCAAATGAAAATAAAAAAAATACTCACTATTATTTTATTGGCAAGTTCTTGTGCATCTTTTGCGCAAACTTTTACAGTAAATTCCCCTAACAAAAAGATTTCCGTTTCACTTCAATTAAACGCGGCTGGTGCTTTAGTTTATAATGTAAATTATAAAAACAAGCCCATTGTAGAACCTTCTAACTTGGGTTTTAAAATAAATGACCAAGCTGATTTATTGAATAACTTTAGCATTTTGCAAGTTGATTCAAGTACCTTTAACGAATCTTGGACTCCTGTTTGGGGCGAAACTAAAACCATTGTAAATAATTATAAAGAAATAGCCATTACCCTGAAAGAAAAAGGGGATAAGCCGCGCATACTTCAAGTGGTATTTAAGGTGTTTAACGATGGCGTTGGATTCAGGTATCATTTTCCTGAGCAGCCTAATTTATTCCATTTTGTAGTAGCCGATGAATTAACCACATTTAACTTAACCGGTGACCATAAAATTTGGTGGATGCCAGGCGATTTTGATACCAACGAGTACACTTATAATACTTCACAAATTTCAGAAATAGAAAAACTAGCGAAGAAACGCGATGGTGCAATTTTTACTGCTACTCCCATCAAAGGTGCATTTGTACAAACTCCCTTAATGATAAAAACTAAAGAAGGTGTTTATGTAAATATTCATGAAGCCGCGTTAGTTAATTATCCTGCCATGGATTTGAAATTTAACTTATCAACTTTTGAAGCTACATCAACTTTGGCTAACGATGCAGTTGGCAATAAAGCATACATGCGCGCACCATGCAGCACTCCTTGGAGAACCATTATTATTAGCGATGACGCAAGAGATATTATTGCTTCCAAAACCATTTTAAACTTAAATGAACCTTGTAAGTTAACCAACACCAATTATATCAAACCCATGAAATATTGTGGCATTTGGTTAGAAATGCATTTAGGACTTTCTACCTGGGATTTTGCTGGAGGACAGTCGGCCAGTGATGCGGGTTCAGATGGAAAACAAAAGACAAAAACCAAACATGGTGCGACTACTGAAAACACAAAAAAATACATTGACTTTGCTGCTAAAAATGGTTTTGGTGGTGTGTTAGTGGAAGGTTGGAACGATGGTTGGGAAGATTGGTTTGGCAAATGGAAAGAAGATGTTTTTGACTTTGTAACTCCTTATCCCGATTACGATTTTAAAGGTTTAAATGCCTATGCTCAAAGTAAAGGCGTTGGTATGATTACTCACCATGAAACAAGCGGAAGTGTTACCAATTACGAACGTTGGATTGATTCTGCATACCGTTTAATGGCAAGTGTTGGAAGTCATGCTTTAAAATCGGGTTATGTAGGAAAAATTATTCCTCGAGGCGAATTTCACGATGGGCAATGGATGGTAAATCATTATTTACGTGCTATCAAAAAAGCTGCGCAATATGATATTATGGTAGTGGCTCACGAACCAGTTCGTCCCACAGGTTTACACCGTACTTATCCTAACTTTATGGCGGCTGAAGCAGCACGCGGACAAGAGTTTAATTTTTGGAGTGAAGGAAATCCACCAGAGCATGAAACCATTTTGCCTTTTACTCGCTTAATGGGTGGTCCGATGGATTACACGCCAGGAATTTTTAAAATAAAAAAGAGCAATTATTATCCTGATGCAAAAGAGCAAGTGCATACTACTTTAACCAAGCAATTGGCATTGTATTTAACTTTATATAGTCCAGTTCAAATGGCAACTGATTTACCTGAAAATTACGAAGCAAAACCCGATGCTTTTCAGTTTATAAAAGATGTAGCAGTTGATTGGGATGAAACCAAAGTAATTCATGCAGAACCAGGCGAATTTTTAACCATTGCTCGTAAAGCAAAAGGAACTAATAATTGGTTTTTAGGAAGTATTACCGATGAAAATGCCAGAGATTTAAACATGGATTTTAGCTTTTTGGATAAAGGTAAAAAATATATCGCAACCATTTATAAAGATGCTGCCGATGCAAGTTGGGACAAGAATCCTGAAGCTTATGTAATTGAAAAAATAACAATTACAAATAAGTCTAAACTGACTTTAAAGTTAGCTTCAGGTGGAGGAACAGCAATTAGTATTATTGCGCAATAATTTTTATAAATGAATATCTTAAATCCCATTAGTACAAAGCTGATGGGATTTTTTTGTTTAGAAATTGAATTTAAAAAATTTACCTAAAGTTTTTTATATTTGTAGTATGAAAATAGATCTTCAATATTTAAGCGATGTAAATGGAAAAACCAATGCTGTTCAGCTGCCATTTTCTGATTGGGAAAAACTATTAAACAAACTGAAAAAATACGAACAAACACTTAAAATAAAGTCTGATTTAAAAGAGGCTTATGAGCAAGTTGTTTACTTGAAAGAAAGCAGAAAAAACAAGCAAACATTAAGTGAATTCCTAAATGAGCTATAAGGTAATTCCCTCAGATAAATTTAAAAAAGAAGCAAAACGACTAATTAAAAAATTCCCTTCTTTAAAACAAGAATTATTGGAACTTGGGGAAGTGCTAAGCAATGAACCAGACAATGGAATCCCACTTGGAAACAATTTATTTAAAATTAGATTGTCAATAAAAAGTAAAGGTAAGGGTAAAAGTGGAGGTGGCAGAGTAATTACCTATTTAGTAAATGAAAACAAAGAAGTTTATTTATTAACCATTTATGACAAATCAGAATTTGATACTATTGATGATAAAGTTTTGAAAAGTATCATTGATAATTTATTATAAATTTTAAAACTCAATATTTTTAAAATATTGAGTTTTTTTGTAAAATATAATAGATAAATAAACAACTTTTATCCTGATATTTTAACAATTTATTTAAGTCTAAAAATGTTAGTTTTGTATGATGAAATCATATACTTTAATTTCAAACATAAAAATGCTTGCGGGCATTTTAGATAAAAATATTTTACTAAAAAAAGGAACAGAAATGGGCGTTTTAAATTCCATTGAAAACGCTTATTTAATCATTGAAAATGATTGCATTTTTGGCTTTGGTAAAATGGAAGATTTGAATGAAGGCCTTCACGATTTAAAAATTTCTCACGAAATAAATGCTAATAATGGAATGGTGATTCCAGCTTTTGTTGATAGTCACACACATTTGGTATTTGCTAATTGGCGTGAAGAAGAATTTGAAATGCGCATTAAAGGAAAAAGCTATGAGGAAATTGCAGCAGCAGGTGGTGGTATTTTAAATTCTGCAAAAAAATTGCAAAGCATGAGCCAAGATGAGCTTTTTATAAAAGCTTTGGAGCGTTTGAATCAAGTTATCAAACAAGGAACGGGTGCCATTGAAATTAAAAGTGGATATGGTTTAACGGTTCACGATGAAATAAAAATGTTGCGTGTAATTGCTCAACTAAAAAGTGTTTCGCCCATTCCTATTAAAGCTACTTTTTTAGGTGCGCATGCTTTTCCAGCTGAATATAAAAATAACAGAAAAGGTTACATCGATTTAATTATTAATGAAATGTTGCCAATCATAGCTAAAGAAAATTTAGCCGATTATTTTGATGTGTTTTGCGATCAAGGTTTTTATACCGTTGAAGAAACAGATATGCTTTTAACAGCTGCTGCAGAATTTAATTTAAAACCAAAAATTCACGCCAATGAGTTAGGTTATACCGGTGGCGTGCAAGTAGGAGTAAAGCACCATGCTTTAAGCGTTGATCATTTAGAATATACCGGAAAAGAAGAAATTGATTGTTTACTCAATAGCAATACCATGCCGGTTGGTTTGCCTAATTGTTCCTTCTTTTTGGGCATTCCTTACATGCCTGCTCGTGCCATGATTGATGCTGGCTTGCCAGTATGTTTGGCATCTGATTATAATCCGGGAAGTTCGCCAAACGGACGCATGGGATTTGTAGTAAGTTTGGCTTGTACACAAATGAAATTAACACCCGAAGAAGCTATTAACGCAACAACTATTAATGGTGCTTATGCAATTGAATTGAGTGAAACTCATGGAAGTATTACTATAGGTAAAAAAGCTAATTTAATTATTACAAAACCTATTTCTTCATTGGCATTTATTCCTTATAATTTTGGAAATGATAGCGTAGAAAGTGTTTTGATGAATGGTAAAGTTTATTAAATAAAAGATAAGCCACAGATTTCACAGATTACACTGAAAAACTGTAAAATATGGAGAAAAATACAACAATAAATTATTGAAAAAATCTGTGTATTCTGTGAAATCTGTGGCAAAAAAAATGTATAATATGTGGCAATCATGAAAATAAAATCAAACTATATTGACATTTTAAATCAACGGATTTTTCCAGCTGAGATTACTGTTGATAATGGAATCATTGTTACTATTACAGAAATTTCTGAAAAATTAACTAACTTTATTTTACCTGGTTTTATTGATTCACATGTACACATTGAAAGTAGTTTATTGGCACCTAGCGAATTTGCACGAATGGCAGTTATTCATGGAACTGTGGCCACCATTAGCGATCCTCATGAAATAGCAAATGTGTTAGGAATGGAAGGAGTGGAGTTCATGATTAACAACGGAAATAAAGTTCCTTTTCATTTCTTTTTTGGGGCGCCAAGTTGTGTGCCTGCTACTGTTTTTGAAACTGCAGGTGCAACGATTAATGCTGCTGATATTGAAACATTATTAGCCAAACCCGAAATTTTATACTTAGCCGAAATGATGAATTTTCCTGGAGTTTTATTCAAGGATCAAGAAGTAATGGAAAAGATTGCGGTAGCAAAAAAGTTCAATAAACCCGTTGACGGACATGCACCAGGATTGCGAGGCGCACAAGCAAAACAATACATTGACGAAGGCATGAGCACCGACCATGAATGTTTTACCATTGAAGAAGCATTGGATAAAATTGCTTTTGGAATGAAAATTATAATTCGTGAGGGAAGTGCCGCCCGTAATTTTGATACACTTATTCCTTTAATGAAATTACATGCTAATCAATTAATGTTTTGTAGCGATGACAAACATCCTGATAGTTTATTGTTAGGTCATATTAATCAATTAGTGGCAAGAGCAGTTGCACTTGGATACAATTTGTTTGATGTGTTAAAAGTAGCTTGTATCAATCCAATTCATCATTATAAAATGCCTGTGGGTGCTTTGCAATTAGGCGATGTAGCAGATTTCATTGTTATCAATAATTTAACAGATTTTATCGTTGAAAAAACATTTATCAAGGGAGAATTAGTGGCTGAAAATGGGAAGACTTTGATTGATAAAGTAGCCATTGAACCCATCAATTATTTTGAAACAAACTTAAAAACAATTGGTGATTTCGAATATTCACCAAAAGAAATGGAACTGATTATTGAATGTTTAGATGGACAATTAATTACTAATAAATTAGAATTTCCAAAAAGTGAATTGACCATTGAAAACGATATTTTAAAAATTGTAGTGGTAAACAGATACGAAACAAAACCCATTGCTATTTCATACATCAAAAACTTTGGGTTAAAGTTGGGAGCCATTGCCTCATCAGTAGCTCACGATAGTCATAATATTATTGCAGTAGGCACCAACGAAGAAGAAATTTGCAAAGCAGTAAATTTAATCATTGAAAACAAAGGTGGTTTATGTGCGGTAAATGATGCTGAAACCAAAGTTTTACCACTTCCAATTGCTGGTTTAATGAGTAACAAAGATGCTTGGGAAATAGCCCAAGATTATACCGAATTAGATCATTTTAGTAAACAAGTTTTGGGCTCCACTTTGCGGGCGCCTTTCATGAGTTTGTCGTTCATGGCATTGTTAGTTATTCCTTATTTAAAACTAAGCGACAAAGGTTTATTTGATGGAAATAAATTTGAGTTTTGTTAGATATAAATTTTGTAAAATCAAACTTATTTTTTAAATTTAACTAAAACATTTTTATTCCACTAGCCCATTGCAATTGAACTTTTGCTTTGGCATATTTACTTTTTATTTCTGCTTGTTTTATTTGTGCCTCAATCAAACTTCGTTCACGTGAGTTTACTAAAAAAAGCGAACTTTCACCACTTTCAAACCTAGTTTCCTCCGCATTTCTTAAGGTAATGGCGTTCACTACTAACACCTGTTGAATGACCAATAATTGTTCTAAATTTTTTAATTGATTATAGCTCGTAAAAACTGAATTTACAATTTCTCGTTTAGTAAGTTGTGTTTCAAAATCATTGTTTTTAAGTTTAATATTTGCTTGTTGTAGTTTTCCTCTTTCTTTTCTTAAAAACAAACTGCTGTAAAAACTTGCACCTATTTTATATTGCCTACCAAACACATTATTTACATCGTTTAAACTTCCTTTGCTATAAGTTTGAAATGGGTAATATTCAATATTTAATTGAGGTTTTATATTTTCAATTGCTAATTTTTTATCCATCATTAATTGCTTGTTTTTAAACTGCAATTTCTGTAATTCAGGATGATTGTTTTCTGCAAAATTTACCATTCTTTGAATGGAATCATTGGCAATTGTATTTACTTCATTTCCTTGTTCCGATGGTGTAATGTTTTCCTTTAATTGCAAGGCCTCGTTTTTATTATTCCATAAGTAGTTACTCAAATTAAAGCCATTATTTTTAAACTCTAATTCCGATTCAAGTAAAATAGTTTCTCTGCGTTTTAATTCAATCAAAGCTTCTATGCTATCAATAGGCTTATCTTCGCCAGCTTTAATTCTATTGCTAATAAAATTGAAACGGTTTTCTGCTAATTTGTAATTGAATTGTGTCAATCGTAATTTTTCATAAGCTAATTGCCATTCCCAATAATCTTTGGTTGCATTTAAAAATAATTTATTTATTATTTTTATGCGTTCCGCTTCATTTAATCCTTGTAAATATTGAGCTTGACGCAATATTGTTCTTCGGCTATCAGTTTGTAATCCTCGTAAAATTGGTACGCTTACTCCGCCATAAAACATACCATATTCGCCATATTGTTGACTAATTACGCCATTGCTTTCTATCATTTTTGCTCTTTCGTTGCTTACCGCAATTCCATCACTTTGGTCGTAACCAGCTTTTATATCTATGCCAATAATTGTTGGAATTTTTAGCTGTGGTTCAAAATAAATATAGTAGTTGTTACCATTTGTAAATTTACTTTCATAAGTTGAACTTATAATTGGATCAAACGCGCCACGGGCTGCTAATAACTCAGCTTTAGCATTGTCATTTAGTAAGTTTGCTTGCTTTGCAATGGGATGATTTTGCACTACCAATTGGTAAAAATCTTGAAAAGTTAACTGCACATCATTTTGTTGTGCTATCAATAATTTTAAAGGTGCAAATAGCAATAAAAATAAAATGATTGGATGGTATTTTATGTTCATATCAATTCCTATTTTTTATCTGATTTAGCTTGTTCCATAAAATCGGGAGGAAAAGCATTGAACTGACGCCATAGTTCATACCAAACAGGAACTCTATTTAACATGGCCCAACCATAAACTCCACCACCAGCTCTTATTAATTCTGGCCAAGGAACATCGTTAGGATCCTGCGTAACTAATATTCTGAAATTTCCTTTTTCGTCAGCAACTTTGTCAATAACTTGAACCAAACCGCCAAAAGTTCCAACGTTTGCACTTGGCCAACCGCTAAAAACTAAAGCAGGCCATCCATCAAATTGAATTCGTACTTTACATCCTTTATAAATTAATGGCATGTCTAAAGCCCTAACCGTCATTTCTACAGCAGTTTTAGTATAGGCTGGAACAATACTTGCAATGTTTTCATTTTCTTTTATTATTTCGCCAATTCCAGCTTTTGTAACTTTCACCAAATATCCATCTTGTGGTGCTTTTATGGCATAAAATCCACTTCGTAACTTTAAGTTACTGTATTCAATTTTTAGTTTGATTAAATCAGCTTGATTTTCAAAAAGTTCCCCAGCCGTTTCTTCTAAAATAGATTCTGCTTTTGATATTTTATCAATGTATTCAGCTTCTATAAAATTCAAATCTATTCGTGCATTGATCAATTCATTTTCAACTTTATTATATTTGTTTTCAGCCTCTATCATTTTCGATTTTGCTTCTTGCTTTTTGCTTGTTCTATTCTGAATTTCCGTAAGTGAAGCCAATCCTTTTTTATACAGTTCATTCAATCGTTCAAACTGGTTTTTTGCTAATGTTTCATTTACTATTGCAGCATCATAATTTCCTTTTTCAGCTTTTACAGCAAATTCGCTTTGTAAAACTTTATTTTTAGCCATTTTAAGTTTAATTGAAACACTACTTTTTAAAGCATCAATTTGCTTTTCTAATGCTAATATTTTCCTATTTTTTGCGGCTAAACCTTCTATTTTATTATTAATTTGTCCATCAGTTCTAATCAATAATTGTGGGTCAAAAAACTTTTCCTTTACTTCACTTATTATTACGAGTGTGTCTCCTTTTTTTACAAATTGCCCCTCTACCACTTTCCAACTTTCTATTCTTCCAGCTATGACTGATGGAATGTTTTGAGGTCTATCTTCAGGAGCAAAAGGAGTAACTTTTCCTTTGCCATTTATATTTTGTTGCCATGGCAAAAACATACACAAAAAAAGTATAATAAATATACTTGCAAGCCAATTCCTAATGGTCTTGAATTTTTTAGGTGTATTAATTAATTTAACTGTATAAAGTGAACTGTTTTTTAGTTCCTTTGATGAATTATTATAGGGATTTTGATCCATTTTATTTTATTGTTTTTTATTACTTAATTCAAAAAATTGTTCAATGAATTGGAGGCCATTAGCTCATCATAAGTTCCCGTTTCAACAATATTTCCATTATTCATGATGCAAATTTTATCGCATCGTTTCATCATGCTGTCTTGTGATGTAACCATGATCAATGCCCAATCTTTATTTTCAAAAATATAATCCAATAAAAGCGAGTTTTCTTTTTGATTCATGTTGTAAAAAAAGTCATCTATAATGAGCAGTTTTGGTTTTTGAACAATGCTTCTTGCCAATAATATTTTTTGAATGATACTCTTAGGATAATTGGTTCCTGCCGACAACAAATTGCTTTGTAATCCATCAGTTAATTGAGCTATAAAATCAGTTAGCCCAACAATTTTTAAGGCTTTAATTACTTCTTTGAATTCAATGCCATTTCTGCCCATCATGATATTATCTTCAATGGTGCCCTCAAATATTTCATCTTGTAATAAATTATCACCAATGACGTTTCTATAAGCATCAATATTTAAATCACGTAACGAAACTTCATTTAATGAAATGGAGCCTTCGTAATTACTGTACATTCCGGCTAATATTTTAATCAATGTTGTTTTACCACTGTCGCCAAAACCAGTGATACAAACATGTTCTCCATTATTAATTTCAAAATTTATATTATTTAAAATTTGATTTTTTGTACCTGGATATTTATATGATAATTGATTAGTTTTTAACTGAAATTTTTGGTCAATAGCTAAATCATGTAATTCCCTACCAGCATTACTTTCTGTTTCTAAATCGGTCACTTGTCCTATTTTATCAAAAGCAGTTAGTAAATCGTAAAAAACATCAATGGTAGAAATCAATTTTTCAACTGAATTAATAATTAAAACAATAATAAGCTCTGCGGCTACAAATTGGCCTAAATTGATTTGCCTGTTTACCACCAAAAAACTTCCTAAAATGAGTAATGACGCAGTAATTAGCGTTTTAAATGAAACTATTGATGCATATTGTTTCAATAATATTTTGAAATGTTTGTTGCGGTAATTGATATAATTACTCAATAAATGATCGGCTTTTTGGATAGGTAAATTGGAGTTTCCGGCTGATTTAAACGCATTGATATTTCTGCCAATTTCTTGTAACCAATAAGCCACTTTATATTTATATTTTGATTCAGATATACTCGTTTCCAATGCTTTTTTTCCCGTTGTATAAAATATAATAATAATGATTACAATTAATACAATTCCAAATCCGATAAATATAGGATGATAGAATGATAAAAGTAATAAGCCAAAAGAAATTTGAATAATTGCTGCTGTAAAATCTATCAATATTTTTGGCAATGCTTTTTGAATAGTCAATACATCAAAAAAACGATTGACCATGTCGGGAGTATAGTTCTTTAATAGAATTTCGGATTTTATTTTCGGTAATCGCCAAGCAAATTCAAAAGTTACATTGGCAAATACCCGTTGTAACAAAATTTCAACCATTTTTAATTGCTGAATTTGTAAATATCCCGATAATCCTGTGGCAATAATTACCATGGCTATTAATATGATTACTGATTCTAATAACAAACCACCCGAAATTAAACCAACTATTGATTGAACACCTAATGGCAAGGCTAGGTTGATAATTGCAATTAAAATAGCAAAGAAATAAATGTATTTAATGTCTTTTTTTTCGGTTTTCAATAAACTCATTAACCTTTCAAAAGGACTAGATTTTTCTTTATTGTTGTAATTTAACATAGCGCCAACATGATATCCAGTAATATATATTATTTGCTCTTCAGCTGAATTTGAAATATCAAATTTTTCAGCCAATAAATGATTGTCCAATATTAAATCAGCAGCTGATTTAGCTGAATTTGATAATTCTACAGTTGTACTATAATTTACTTCAATGTTTTCATTTTCATGAAATTCAATGGTTTCATATTGTTTTTTTACAAAATGCTTTAATAAAACCGGAACTAATTCCTTTTGATTTTTTTTGAAATACAAAATTGGAAAAGTTATTTTATCTGTAATTTTTTCAAATTCAGATTTACTGCAAATCCTAGTCTCAAAAACAAAATTTGTAAAAGAGCCTATGTTATTTAGTTGATCAATAAATTCAGTAAAATTATTTGAAGCAGTAATTTGGAAACGAGTTTTTGATTTTTGAAGTGTTACAAAATCAATTTTATGGTCACTTCCTTTTGCAAATTCGTTTAAAATATTAATAAGTTGGGTTGTTTGATTCATTAAAAGCTAAACATATTTATATTGAAAATTGTTTTCAAATTTAAAAAACAAACGAATATTAATGATGAATATTTTTATTTTGTAATATTTTTTTTTATTCAAAGTAAAAATATGTAAATTGCACATAACCAATATTTTAATTATTTAACTATCTTTTTTTTTACTTTTTTTGAAAATAATGCTAAGATTTTATTCACAAAAAACTACATTTGTGGGCTTTATTTTAAGGTTGAAAACAAAAACATACATAGTTGAGTTCAATAAACTCCGATTTGGGTTAAACGAATTAAGTTTTCCAATAATTGCCGATTTGTTCACAGAAATGACAGATAAGCATTTTGAAAAAGTAGATGCTAAATGCATTATTTCGTTAAATAAAAAGGAGAATGTATTTGAAATGCAGTTCAATATCAATGGATTAATTGGTACTAATTGTGATACTTGTTTGGATGATTTTGAATTACCTTTAAATAAAACATATGACTTGTTGGTTAAATTAACTGATGGTCCCGAAAATTTAGATGACGATGAAATCATTTATTTGCCAAAAGGATTACATGAGTTTGATTTTAAACAATTTATATTTGATTATTTTTTATTAGCCATTCCAACTAAAATTAGTTGTGAAGATGCTGGTAAAGAACATAACCAACTATTTGTCGATAAATTAAAAATTGACGAAGGAGACGATGAAGACGAAAAACCTGCATCTGACCCACGTTGGGATGTATTAAAAAATATTTACAACAAAAACTGATAACTAGAGGAGAGAAGTAAAATGCCAAATCCTAAACGCAAAATTTCAAAATCAAGACGCGATAAGCGTAGAACACATTATAAAGGTGCTGTTCCAACATTGTCAACCGATTCAACTTCGGGAGAAGTTCACATGCGCCACCGCGTTACTGCTGATGGTTTTTATCGTGGAAAACATGTTTTTCCTGATATGAAATCTGATGTTTAAGCCAAAAGCTTAAATCAAATACTAAAAACGAAAGTGCTTTTTTAAAGTGCTTTCGTTTTTCGTTTTTTAAATTAACCCCAAAACAACAAGCAAATGAAAATTGGTTTTGACATTATGGGTGGCGATTTTGCGCCCAAAGAAGCTGTTTTAGGTGCTATTTTAGCACTTGCAGAGCTTGGTAGCAATGATACAATTGTATTGATTGGTGATAAAGAACAAGCAGAAAATTTATTAAACTCCCAAGGTATTAGCGATTCTCGTATAGAAATTGTTCATACCACGGAAGTGATAGGAATGGGTGAACACCCTACAAAAGCCATTTCGCAAAAAAAAGATTCAAGTATTTCCGTTGGTTTTAAGTTATTAGCTTCAAAACAAATTGATGCATTTGTGAGCGCTGGTAATACTGGTGCTATGTTAGTTGGTTCCATGTTTACCATTAAACCAATTGAAGGTGTAATTAGACCAACCATAACTGCCACACTTCCAAGACCTGATGGTAAATTTTGTTTGGTTTTGGATGTTGGTGCAAATGCCGATTGTAAGCCAGATGTTCTTTATCAATTTGCCGTTTTGGGTAGCCTTATGATGAAACATGTTCATGGAATTGAAGATCCTAGAATTGGTTTATTAAGCATTGGCGAAGAAAAAGAAAAAGGTAATTTGGTAACTATTTCTGCTCATCAATTAATGGAAGAATCCAACTCTTTTCACTTTATTGGAAATGTAGAAGGCAGAGATATTATGTCGGACAAATGCGATGTAATTGTTTGTGAAGGATTTACTGGAAATGTGGTGTTAAAAGCATTCGAATCGTTTTATTCTGTTATGAAAAAGCGTGGTGTAAAAGATGACTTTTTAGACAGATTTAATTATGAAAATTATGGTGGTACACCAATTTTAGGCGTTAATGCACCAGTGTTAATAGGTCATGGAATTTCAAATGCAAAAGCATTTAAAAATATGATTTTTTCTGCTCGTGATGTGATTAATTCAGATTTATGTAATATTGTTCGAGAAGAATTTAAAAACTTAGTTCCTATTCAATAATTAAATTTAAAAACACTTTTTTTAAAGGTGTTTTTTTTATAAAAAAAATAAAGTATTTGTAAATTGAAATTTCTTATAAATATTTTGATAATAAAAATTTAAATGACAAAAATTACAGCTGCAATTACTGCCGTTAACGGTTATGTTCCACCAAAAATTTTAACAAATAAAGATTTGGAAAAATTAGTGGATACCAACGATGAATGGATTACAAGTAGGACTGGAATAAAGGAAAGAAGAATATTAGCCGATGGCTTAGGTACTTCCGATATGGCTTTTGAAGCAGCAAAAGGCTTACTTGAAAAAAGAGGAATATTAGCAACAGAAATTGATTTAATTGTTTTTTGTACGGTAACTCCCGATATGGTTTTTCCCGCTTCGGCTTGTATTTTAGCCGATAAAATTGGTGCTACAAATGCTTTTGGTTTTGATTTATCCGCTGCTTGTTCAGGATTTATTTTTGGATTGGAAACAGGAAGTAGATTTATTCAAAGTGGCGTTTATAAAAAAGTTTTAGTTGTTGGTGGCGATAAAATGTCGTCAATCATTGATTATTCAGATAGAAATACTTGTGTTATTTTTGGTGATGGCTGTGGATGTGTTTTATTGGAACCCAACTTGGAAGGAAATGGTGTGGTTGATGCTATTTTAAAAGTAGATGGAGGCGGAAGACATTTTTTACATCAAAAAGCAGGTGGTTCAATCAAACCAGCAAGCCATGAAACCGTTGATGCAAGAGAACATTTTGTATACCAAGAAGGTCAAACTGTTTATAAATTCGCAGTGAAAGGAATGGCTGATGTGAGTGCTGAAATTATGGAACGAAACAATTTGACAGCTGATGATGTTGCTTGGTTAGTTCCTCATCAAGCTAATTTAAGAATTATAGATGCTACCGCAAATAGAATGGGAGTAGATAAAAGTAAAGTAATGATAAATATTGATCATTTTGGTAATACTACCAATGGTACAATTCCTTTGCTATTATGGGAATGGGAAAGCCAACTTAAAAAAGGAGATAACTTAATTTTAGCTGCTTTTGGAGGTGGATTTACTTGGGGTGCAATTTATTTAAAGTGGGCTTATTAGTTTCTTTTCATACTCATAATTAGAAATTTATATATTTACGAATAAAAAAAAATTGACATTTACATTTTAAAAAATAGTTTTACAATTAGAAATAAATCAGAATATCATGGAATTAAAAGAAATAAAAGAGTTAATAAGATTAGTAGCGGAAAGTGGAGTATCGGAAGTAGAAGTTGAACGTGGCGATTTTAAAGTTTCAATTAAAAAAGCGGAAGAAAAAACTACCATTATTCAACAAGTTGCTGCACCAGTAACTCATACCATTGAAGCTGCACCAATTGCTCAAGCACCAATAGCATCTTCTCATATGCCAGCGGTAACTTCATCGCCAGTAGCTAGTAATTTAATTACTATCAAATCGCCAATGATTGGTACTTATTATAAAACTCCTAGCCCTGATAAGCCAGCGTTTGTAAATATTGGTGATGAAATAAAAGTTGGACAAGTATTATGCATTGTTGAAGCAATGAAATTGTTCAATGAAATTGAATCAGAAGTAACTGGTAGAATTGTGAAAATATTAGTTGAAAACGCTTCTCCTGTTGAGTACGATCAACCATTATTTTTAGTGGAACCCATGTAATTTCATTTGTTGAGATATTATATAATTAATTAATTACAAAGTTTTAGAACTGAGTAAAAAAAATATTTTACTTTTAACAATCCCAAAATGTTTAAAAAGATACTAATTGCCAATAGAGGCGAAATAGCATTGCGAATTATTCGTACTGCAAAGGAAATGGGTATAAAAACAGTAGCTGTTTACAGTACTGCCGATAAAGAAAGTTTACATGTAAGATTTGCTGATGAAGCAGTATGCATTGGACCTCCACCATCAAATCTTTCTTATTTAAATATGGCTAGCATTATAGCCGCTGCCGAAATTACCAATGCCGATGCCATACATCCTGGTTATGGTTTTTTAAGTGAAAACGCAAAATTTAGCCAAATTTGTAAAGATCATGGTATAAAATTTATTGGCGCTAGTCCAGAAATGATTAACGCTATGGGTGATAAGGCAAATGCCAAAGATACCATGAAAAAAGCAGGAGTTCCTGTAGTTCCTGGCTCAGATGGTTTGCTTGAAAGCTTTGAACAAGGTATAACTATTGCCCAAGAAATTGGCTATCCTGTAATTATAAAAGCTACCGCTGGCGGTGGTGGAAGAGGAATGAGAATTATTTGGAATGCCGAAGAGTTTGAAAAAAATTGGGATAGCGCAAGACAAGAATCTAAAGCAGCCTTTGGAAACGATGGAATGTATTTAGAAAAATACATTGAAGAACCTCGTCATATTGAAATTCAGTTAGCTGGAGATCAGTACGGAAAAGTTTGTCATTTATCGGAAAGAGATTGTTCAATTCAACGCAGACACCAAAAATTATTAGAGGAATCTCCTTCTCCATTTATGACTCCTGAATTAAGAGAAAAAATGGGTGAAGCAGCTAAAAAAGGTGCAGCATCTATAGGATACGAGGGTTTAGGAACCATTGAATTTTTAGTTGATAAGCATAGAAATTTCTATTTCATGGAAATGAATACGCGTATTCAAGTGGAACATCCAGTTACTGAAGAAGTAATTAATTTTGACTTAGTAAAAGAGCAAATTTTATTAGCTGCAGGTGTTCCAATCAGTGGTAAAGATCATTATCCAACCAAGCATTGTATTGAAGTTCGTATCAATGCCGAAGATCCTTTTAATAACTTTAGACCAACACCAGGAAAAATTGAATATTTGCATAAGCCCGGTGGACATGGAGTTAGAGTAGATACACACGTTTACGCAGGTTATACCATTCCTTCTAATTACGATAGTATGATTGCAAAAATGATTGTAAGCGCGCAAACTCGCGAAGAAGCAATTATTAAAATGGAACGTGCCTTAGGAGAATTTATTTTAGAAGGTCCAGGTATAAAAACAACCATTCCATTGCACTTAAAATTAATGCAAAACGAAGATTTTAAAGCAGGGAATTTTACTACTGCTTTTATGAATGATTTTGATATCAACAAATAAAATTAAAAACTATAAAGTAAAAAGTCCACTCAGTTTTGAGTGGACTTTTTTATTGATAAAATATTACTAATAACCATATTTTTCTTTCCATCTATTTTTCAAAAATTGTCGTTGTTCATTTTCCCTAGCATTATTTCCCGGCTCATAAAATTTTTGTCCATTGATGCCATCTGGTAAAAACTCCTGCATAATAAAATTATTTTCATACGCGTGTGCATAGTGATAATCTGATCCATAATTCAAGTCTTTCATTAATTGTGTAGGTGCATTTCTTAAATGCAATGGAACTGGTAAATTGCCAGTTTTTTTAACCGTACTCATGGCCTCGTCAATAGCCAAATAACTGGCATTACTTTTTACCGATGTAGCCAAATAAATGACTGTTTGACTCAATATAATTCGTGCTTCAGGCATGCCAATCATTTGAATAGCTTGAAAACAATTGGTAGCCAAAAGCAATGCATTTGGATTGGCGTTTCCTATGTCTTCGCTAGCCAAAATAAGCATTCTTCTAGCTATAAATTCTATACTTTCACCAGCGTCTAACATTCTTGCCAAGTAATACACAGCGGCATTGGGGTCGCTTCCGCGCATTGATTTTATGAAAGCTGAAATTACATTATAATGCTCTTCTCCACCTTTATCGTATTTAGCAGTTTTTTGCTGCAAAATTCTGGTTGTACTTTCATTATTTATAATAATAGGAGTTGTATTGGTTTGAGTAATTATTTGCTCTAATATGTTTAATAATTTCCTTGCATCGCCACCACTGTGTAAAAACAAGGCCTCGGTTTCACTAAAAGTTATATTTTTGCTTTGCAACCATTCATCAGTGGCTATTGCTTTATCTATAATTTGCTGTAAATGCTCCTTATTTAACTCTTTTAAAATATATACTTGACAGCGCGAAAGCAATGCATTATTTACTTCAAAACTTGGGTTTTCGGTGGAAGCACCAATTAACACAATACTGCCATTTTCAACTGCGCCCAAAAGTGCATCTTGCTGGCTTTTATTGAAGCGATGAATTTCATCTAAAAACAATAATACTTTTCCAATGGTTTTTGCTTCTGTAATTATTTTCCTAACATCGGCCACACCAGCATTGATGGCACTTAAACCATAAAAAGGTAAGTTTAATTCTTGTCCAATTATTCGTGCAAGCGTAGTTTTTCCAACTCCTGGAGGTCCCCAAAAAATAATAGATGGAATGCTTTTGTTTTGAATTGCCTCTCGCAAAATGGCTCCTTTGCCAATTAAATGTTCTTGCCCAGTGTATTCATCTAAGTTTTTAGGTCTTACTCTTTCGGCTAACGGTTTTTGTATATTCATTTTATTGCAAATGTATTTGCAATAATAAGCATCAAATTTTCAGTTCAATAATTGTAGTTAATAATAATTGGTTTTTGCCGTTTGCCTTGCTTTTTGAATAGTTTAAAATATTTATAAATTATTCCATTTTATCAATAGTATTTTTCTATTTTTGAAAATAATAAAATGTTAAAACAAGGACTATATCAAAAACAACAGCAAAAGCTTTCGCCTTTGCAAATTCAGTTCATTAAGTTGTTGCAACTTACCACTATTGATTTTTTGCAGCGCATTGATTTGGAAATGATTGAGAATCCTGCTTTGTTAAGTAATAAGGATACAGACGCTTTGCCAAGTGAAGATCCAAAAACCGAAACTCAAGAAAATGAAGAATATGAAAAGGATTCAAGTGTTGATGATTATTTGGCAAGTGAATCTTTTGATGTGAAAGAATATGTAAATGATGAATATGAACCTGATGGTTTTCATTTAAGTGATGAGGGTAATGAAGAACGAAAAGATTCGCCAATAGCTGATACTTCTACTTTTCATGATGCATTATTAGAACAATTTAGTGCTGTAGTAACCTCAGAAAAAGAAGAAATTATAGGTAATCAAATTATAGGCACAATTGACGATGATGGCTATTTACGTAGACCTTTGGAATCAATTATAAACGATTTAGCTTTTGCACAAAATATTGAAACTGATTTAACAGAAATGAAGCATGTATTGGCCAAAATTCAAAAGTTAGATCCTCCCGGTATTGGTGCTACAAGCTTGCAGCAATGTTTAATTATTCAATTGCAACGCAAAGATTATTATAACCGTGCCATTGAATTAGCCATTGAAGTTTTAGAAAAATATTTTGAAGAATTTACCAAAAAACATTACGAAAAAATAGCAAGGGAGTTAAACCTTGACGATGAAAAAATAAAGTCGATAATAGGAATAATTACCAAATTGAATCCTAAACCAGGTGATAGTTATGGCGGGCAAGCTGCCCAATATATTATGCCCGATTTTACTTTAAATGATGAAGGGGGCATTTTAAGTGTAAGTTTAAACGGAAGAAACACGCCTGATTTGCGTATTAGCAGAACGTATATGGATGCTTTAAAAGCATACGACAAAAGCGATGCACCAACTAAAGAGCAAAAAGATACAGTCATGTATATTAAGCAAAAATTAGACGGGGCAAAATGGTTTATTGATAGCATTAAACAACGTCAAAATACTTTACTTACCACCATGAATGCCATTTTGCAATACCAACACAATTATTTTGAAGATGGCGATGATAGTAAATTAAAACCAATGATTTTAAAAACCATAGCCGATATGACGGGTTACGATATTTCAACCATAAGCAGGGTTGCAAATAGTAAATATATTCAAACAAGCTGGGGAATTATTTCGTTAAAATATTTTTTTAGTGAGGGAATTACCAACGATGATGGGGAGGAAGTAAGTAGCAGAGAAGTAAAAAAAATATTGAAAGAAGCCATTGAAGTTGAGGATAAACACAAGCCCTTACCTGATGAAAAATTGATGGAAATATTGAAAGAGAAAGGATATAACATTGCTCGTAGAACGGTGGCTAAATACCGTGAACAATTAAATTTACCCGTAGCTAGGTTACGAAAAGAACTTTAAATTTGAATGGCATTGTACTTTGTAGTTGATGATATTTTCCCTGAATCGGTTTTAACCAGAAGGAAAGATGGCTTACTGGCTGTTGGAGGAAAAATGAGTCCCGACTTGGTTTTAAAAGCATATAGGAAAGGAATTTTTCATTGGTTCAACGACCCGGAATTTCCCATGTGGTTTAGCCCAAATCCTAGAACTGTTATTTATCCAAGTGAAATTTATATTTCAAAAAGTATGAAGAAGCTGATTAATAGTAAGCAGTTTGATATAACTTTTGATAAAGATTTTGAACAATTAATTAGACTTTGCAGAACCGAAAGGCTAAAAAATGAAGGCACTTGGATTAGCGAAGAAATAGAAGATATTTACAATATTTTACACTTAAAAGGCCATGCACATAGTGTAGAAGTTTGGTTCGAAAACAAATTAGTTGGAGGACTTTATGGTGTTGCCATTGGCAAATGTTTTATGGGTGAAAGCATGGTGAGCACTATGAGTAATGCCAGCAAAACAGCCATGATTTATTTATGCCAACACCTTCAAAAATTTGATTTTCACTTTATAGATTGTCAAATTGAAAACCCACATTTAATGAGCATGGGCGCTGTAAATATTCCACGAAAAGATTTCTTAAAAGAATTAAATCAATTTATAAAATTAAGCAGCAACGCTTTTGATAAAGAAAATTTATTATAGGTAATTTAGAAAAAAGAAGGGCACTTTATTCTACCAGGTAATCTGTAAGCCAAACAAGTAGAAAAGGTCATGTACCAATCATTATAATTATCAGAACCTCTCATGGAGCCAGCAACACCAGGTTTAGTACCAATAACTTCATAACTCCTATCTGCTATCTGTTGTGTTCTTAAACTACTTTTGCTTAAATCTGCATATTTGCCACTTACATCGTCAATATAGTCGGTATAGGTTTTTCTAATATTAAAATTTGCTTCTAAACTTAAGTTTCTAGCAAAAATCCATTTTGCGCCAATACCAAAAGGTACTGCAAATGAATAAGTACCGTAAATTACATCTTCAGTTTTTAAGTCGCGAAGGTTAACTGTTTGTCCTGCATAAATTGTTTGAGGTGTATATTTAAAACCTGCTAATCCGCCAAATATATAGCCAGTTATTTTACTATCTAAAACACCATAACCATAATTTGCGAAATTATATTCAACTAACCCCGCATATTCTGTAATATTATCAGTAAAACTTAAATTACGTGATTTGTTAAAGTCAAAATTTTTGTCGGTTCCACTTACTTGTAATGAAGTAATTTGCCCAGTTAAAGCCCAAACTTTACTTAAATTTAAGCGAGCAAATACATTCAATGTTGGATTAGATTCATTCAATGCAATACTTGGTGCTAAATCGCCCCAATAATTGGCCAGTCCAATTCCAAATCCAACATCTACTCGTTGTGCATTGACACTAATCAATTTTACTAAAAAAAATATAATGAAAAGCTTTTTCAAAGAGTTTTTGTTTAGTTGAAAAAGGTAGGGCACCCTTGACCTCTTGAACGAATCATATAGCTAATTGTAATGCCAGAAATAAAATATAAATCGTTTTCAAAATTCTGTTTGTTACTGCGCAAAACGGTATCTTTAAAACGAATATGTGTTGGATCAATTTCAGTACTTCTGTCGGAAAGGAAAGCAGCAGTAGCACCAGTGTTTGATTTTACAACATTGTTATCAGCATAGAAACCGCCAACATCATCCAAATAATTAGTGGTTGTATACCTAATTCCTGTTTCAAATCCTATTAAAAATGCATCACTAATTCTTGTTCTAAAACCTATTCCAAATGGAATCATAATTTCAGTTAAATTATATTTTTTTCTTTCGTTATAAGTAGTTGAACCCTGACCTTCTGTAGCTAAAGGTTGTAGTTCATATACTTTACCTACTGAATCTGATTTTGGATTGAAATTAAATACACCTATACCCGCAAAAACATAAGGAATAAATGGTCGATTACTTATGTTTTTTAAATCATTTTTCAATAAATTATATTCAAAATGAGCACTAAATTCATAAATATCTGTAAAAAAATTTAAATTTCTAAGTTTTGAAACTTCATTTGAGCTTTGTTTGTCATCCCCACTAATATGGCCATAACTAACCATACCTTTTACAGCAATCTTATCTGAAAAATTATACCTTCCAAAAAAAGATGTGGCAAAATATGTATTATTAAAATTGATTTTTTCATCACTCAAATCACCTAAATAGTGTGATGTGCCAAATAGCATTCCTAGCTCAATTTGCTGCGCTTTTGCAGTAATATAAGTTAATGTAATTATTATAAAAACTATTAATGGTTTTACTAAATTCATAGAAAACAAAAATATATATTTTTTTAAATGTTCAAAGACTTTTTTTATAGGAACAAAAACTTATCAGAAATTTTACGAAAGGAATGATTTTTTAATGTACTAACTTAGATTTATTTTAATCAATTTCATTAGTTTTTACTCTGATATTCAAGTTATCTAGGTAAAATTTGCAATACTTAATAGTTCTGCCTCTTTCTGAAAAAAGTTTTTCATAATGAGTGGTTATATTCCTTAAATTATCATAATTATGAGCTTCATGATGCACATTTCTAATAATTTCTACTGGTTTTATATTCAATTGCGCTAATGTTTCTAATGTGTAATCAAACAAATTATCATCATCTGTTTTAAAGTGGATAGGTCCATTTTCTTTTAAAACTTCTTTGTAAATAGCTAAAAATTCTGGGTGCGTTAATCGGTTTTTTTCGTGTCTTTCTTTTGGAAATGGATCGGGAAAAGTAATCCAAATTTCATCTACTTCATTTTTTTCAAAAACTTCATTTAGTTTTTGAACAGTCATTCTTACAAACGCAGAATTTTGCAAGTTTTCTGCTTGCGCAATCTTAGCGCCCTTCCACATTCTGTTGCTTTTTATATCTATTCCAATAAAATTGGTATTCAAATCCTGTTGCGATAAATTTACCGTGTATTCGCCTTTACCGCAAGCCAATTCAAGAATAATTGGATTTTGGTTTTTAAATACTTGTGTTTGCCATTTTCCTTTTAAATGAAAAGGAAAATCGAAACAGTTATTCATTACTGAAAATTCTGAAAAACGTTTTAATTTTTGTTGTCCCATATTACACAAAAAATGATGTGTTTAATGTTTATTTTATTGAGGTTTTGAATGAGGTGTAGTTTGGTGATTGGTATGATGATTTACTCCTTTTGGTTTCTTTTTAAAACCATTATTTTTCTTAAAATCATTAAACGGTCGGTGTTCTTTTACTTCCGGTTGGTATAAAGGTGCCTCACCCAAAAATGTTGGCAATGGTAATTTTGGAACTTCAGCTCCGATTAAATTTTCAATACTAAAAAACCTGCGTTGGTCTTTCTGATTGATGAATGTAATAGCCGTTCCAGTACTTTCAGCCCTTGCGGTTCGGCCTATTCTGTGAATATAATCTTCAGGATCTGGTGGAACATCAAAATTAATTACCAAACTTATTCCATCTACATCTATTCCACGCGAAAGAATATCTGTTCCAATTAATATTTGAACTTCTTTATTTTTAAACGCACGCATAATATCTTCTCGCTCCGATTGTTCCAAATCGCTATGGAATGCTTTAATAGATAATTTGCTGCGTTGCAATTCTTTGTTCAGTTCCTTTACTTTTTCTTTGGTACCAGCAAAAATAATTACACTGTTATGTTCTTTCTCTGTTAGTATATGTTTTACCAATGCTATTTTTTGCGCATCGTAAACCATGAATGCTTGCTGTAATATTCCCGCTGCTGGCTTACTTAACGCAATATTTATTTGCTCCGGATTTTTTAATATTTTATTTGCTAAAGTTCTAATTTTTGGCGGCATGGTTGCCGAAAATAAAACAGTTTGTCTATCGGTTGGCAAGTAATTTATAATGCGCATGATGTCGTCATTAAAACCCATGTCAAGCATTCTGTCGGCTTCGTCTAACACCAAATGTTTTAGTGTACTCATGTCTACTTTTCCTGCCGAAGTAAGCATGGCAAGTAACCTACCTGGAGTGGCTATAATTATATCAGCACCTTCGCGCATGGCTTTCTTTTGTTGGTCAAAAGCGGCACCATCAGTTCCACCATAAATTGAAATAGAACTAATTCCCAAGAAGTATGCAAAACCTTCTACTTGCTGGTCTATTTGTTGTGCTAATTCTCGGGTTGGCGCTATAATTAATGTGTTTAAATTACGCGTTTCTGTTTGTACTATTTTACTTAAAATAGGTAATAAATAAGCAGCGGTTTTTCCCGTTCCTGTTTGTGCGCATGCAATCAAATCTTTGTTTTCAACGATTAAGGGAATGGCTAATTCTTGAATGGGAGTAGGCTTGTCGTAGCCCATTGAATATAGGCCATCTAATAGCCTTTGGTCAAAATTAAAGTCAGTAAAGTTCAATTATTTTTTGTGTTTAAAATTGCATTTCATTGTTTGTTTTTTTAACAATAAAATGCAGGGTAATATTTATAAATTTTGCTCAATATATGTATTTATTCCGCTAACTCTATTTTTAGCACACAATAATCAACTTTATTGAGTTGGTTTTTATCTTATTCTGTCGGCACTTTTTACTAAATCATCATCCTTTTTAATTAAGCGCAATACTCTAAAGTTAAGGTATAAATTAAATATCATCAACATGACACCAAGGGTAGAGTATGGCATTAATTTTCCAAATTCAAAGCCAGGTATATAATTGATTGCTTTAGCAAAAACTGCTGAATACATCATTATCATGACTAAAAAGTTTAAACGTGTTAGCTTCATTTGTTTTTCGCGGTTTTTATAGCTAAAAATAATGCTTAATGTTAATCCAATTAGTAAGGCTGCAATGGCAATTAAACCGTATTGTATGGTTTGTGATTTTAATATACTGGTTTGTGTTTCGTGGCCACCAACCATACTTTTTTGTACTTCGGTAACTTTAAAATAAAATATGTTTAAGTCATATTCATCTACCCCATTGGTTGGATTTGCTTGTTTCAATGATAGTAAACTTCCGCTAAACATTATTGATGTTAGCACTATAATGGCAATTAAATATACGGTTTGAATGCGTTGAATCATGGTTTTTTTACGTTTTAAAAGTTCCGCAATTTATAAATCTTTATTGGAATTTTTAAAAATGAAAAGTAGCATTAGCTTTGCCAAGCAATTTTTTAAGAAAAA
>CAISTO010000013.1 GCA_903888395.1 uncultured Bacteroidota bacterium
AAAATCAATGCACAAGTTTGCTTCAATTGCTTCCGATAAAACCAATTGAATATTTGGAAAATTTTTCTTAAAAAAGTTGATACTATTGATAATTCCTTTGGCAGTATTTACATGAATAAACAATTTTTTGGTTTGGTTAAACAAACCGCGCATGGCTTCTAACCTCACATTTGTAATGGTTGGAGTATTGGTTTGATATTGCAAAGCTTCATCAAAAAATGCATTTATTTCATTGATTCTTTCTGCTATTTGTTCTTTCTGTTTATCGTTGGCGCGGGTATAATCTGGCCAATTTAAATGAATGGCATCATCTTGTTTTACGGTTGCATCTTCCCAATTCCAACCTTCAGTTTTCATAATGCTTGAAGTGCCGCTAATCATGCCTCCTTGCGGAACCGATTGAACAAATAAAATTCCATTTACTTTTAAAGTTGGAAGAATTTTAGAGTCAGTATTATATGCAATTTGGGAGCGAACATTTGGATTCATATGTCCATTTTCACTGAAATCGTGTGTGGCGCGAACAGCTTCTATTTCGCTTAATCCCACATAATTATTTAAGCAAATAATACCCGGATAAACATGTTTTCCTTTGGCATCAATAATGGTTGCAGTTTTATAAAGTATTTTATTTTCGGTACCCACATATTCAATTTTACCTTGGCTAAAAACCACTGTTCCATTTTCAATAACTTGTCCGTTACCCACATGAATAGTGGCGTTAATAATAACCGTTGGAACAGTTTGCGCATTTATTTTAATGAATAAAAATAATGCAATTACTAAATAATATGATTTTATTTTCATGGTTAGCAAATGTAACAGAATGTTTGAGAATGAAAAATTTCTACAAAAACATTCATTAAAAGAGCACGGTTTCTGATAAGAAAATTACAAGTTCGAGGCTTGCGATGATAGAAAAATGGGAGTTTGCTTTTTGCAAATGACTAGTTTTATAGCAAGTATAACGAAGAAATTGGGGTTTTCTTACAGAAACTAAATACTTCCACTCCATTTTCGGATAAACCATTCAACGCTTAACAGCAATAAAATAACAAAGAAAATCCATTTGTTATTAATCAATTCGTTCAGTTTAGAGTTTTTGTAAATGATGGATTGAATATTATCGTTGGTTATAATATTATCAGTAATTTTATCCAAATTATTATAGGTAAAAAATTGGCCATTTGTTTCATTTGCCAAGGTATTTAACAACTGAAAATTCGCACGAGTTTGTGTCAATTCTGCTTGCAAAGCTTGTATAATAAAATTACCAGTTTTAACTCCTTTTTGATTATTACTTTTTGCACTATAAGTATAAGTACCCACCGGCAATTGGCCAATATTTGCGGTGTACGATTTTTCGGTTTTACTAAAGGTAAAATCAAACTGTTTCCCTTGTGCATTTTTGATTGTTAAATCAATGTCTTCATTGTTTTGTAACTCATAACTTTGGTTATAAATTTGTGCATCAAAAACAATGTTTTCACCTTCATCAAATTTCTGTTTGATGGGTTTTACTTTGAACAAACTTTTATCGGCTTTTAAAGCTATAGATTGAATCACTTTTGCAATCAAATCGTTGCTGATTTGTTGTTGGTTATTTTTATCAAAATCAAACAAGCGCCATTTCCAAAAACCTTCTCCAATTAAAAACGCTAAATTATTACTGTTGTCAATACTTAACATTGGTTCATCAGTTAAAACATAACCAATTTGTTGCTTTAAAACCACCTGCGATTGTGCGTTTAAACTGTATTTTCCAAAAGCTACTTGAAGTGGAGGAAAATCAGCAATTTGTTTGGCAGTAGTTTCGTCAAAAAACATGGAACTATTGTTGGTGTTAAAACTTGCAGTAGCGCTGGTGGAAGTAACTTGTGGTGAAGCATAATTCAAACTGTTTTGCAACTGATTTAATGAACCAAATCCAGTTTTATTACTCATTACAAAAAAGCAAGGCGTTTTACTTTCAATGATATATTTAACCAAAGGCAAAGCTTCATTTCTAAATCCAGGTAATTGATGGGCTATCACCACATCATATTTTTTTATTAAATCAATGTTTGCATCGTTGTATAAAACAATATTTGCTTCATAGTTTTGGTTCTGATTTATAGCTTGTTTAAACGCACTTAAATCAGGATGTGGACATAAACCTACAATCAATATTTTTTGTTTGGATTTAATTACATCTACAAAAAAATCATATTGATTATTTACATAACTAATTTCGTTATTTTGCTTGGTAATATTGATGGTAAAATGCAGCGAACCTTCTTTATTGGTAAGCAGTTTGGCTTTTATGGTTTGAAAGAAATTTTTACTATCTATGGTGAAATTTTGCTTAAAAACCGATTGTCCATTCTGGCTAATTTGTAAAACACTTGCTTGGTTGTTAAAGTCAAATGCAGCTACATCTATTTCTACTTCAAACTCATTTCCAGCAAAAACAATTTGGTTATACCTTACATTTTTTATCAGTGCATCGCGCTGCTGATTGCTATCGCCTAAAGCAATGGTATAAAAAGGAATTTTTAAACTTTTTGATGCTTCAATTGGGTTATTTCCTTTGGTATAAATTCCATCGGTAGCCATAATTACTGCACCTAAATTTTGGTTGCTATAATTATTTTCAATTTCATTAATTACAGCTTCTAAATTACTTTGTTTTTGTTTGAAAGTTAAGTTTAAATCAGGTTGTGATTCAGTGCCAAAGGCAACAGTTTTTACTTCATAATTTTCACTTAAATCGCTAATAATTTTATTCAATTTAGTTTGCAAATTGGCTTTATATTCTTTACCAAATTGGTTGGTAATGATTGATTCACTATTGTCGGCAGCTATAATAATTATAGGTTTCTTTACTTGCTTGCTTGTTGATTTAAGTAAAACACCCAACAATAAAAACAATAAAACAAATACACTTAAAAATCGCAATCCATTTAAACTCCATTTTAAAATTTTGTTTTCAATGTTTAACGGATTTTTGGCATACAAAAACCATGAAATTCCTGCAGCCATTGCAAGGCATAAAGGAATGAACCAAAGTGAATATTCTGTGCTTAAATTGAACAATTTTTATTGATTTTTATTAAGAGTTTTTATTGTAATATTGATAAGGTACGGGAACGTCATCCTGATTCCGCCTTAGCGGAAGAAGGAACTAAACAACTAATAAAGATGCTTCGTTCCTCAGCATGACGCAATATGGAAACAAATTTTTTACATCACCATACCACCACAAACATTGATGGTTTGACCAGTAATATATGCTGAAAGTTCACTTGATAAAAATGCTACGCAATTGGCCACATCAACCGTTGAACCGCCACGTTTCAAAGGAATAGTTTTTATCCATTCTGCTTTCACATCTTCGTTTAAAGCATCAGTCATTTCAGTTTCAATAAATCCTGGTGCAATGGCATTGCAACGAATGTTGCGGCTTCCTAATTCTTTGGCTATCGATTTGGTAAAACCTATCATTCCCGCTTTTGATGCCGCATAATTTGCTTGTCCAGCATTTCCTGTAATTCCAACCACCGAAGTAATATTAATAATAGAACCCGAACGCGCTTTCATCATGTATTTGCT
>CAISTO010000014.1 GCA_903888395.1 uncultured Bacteroidota bacterium
CGATATCAATAGTTATCACATAAACGTCAAGCTAAGAAGCAAAAAAAGTGAAACTCCAAAGGAGTTTAATATTAATAGCCACCAGTGAAACTGGTGGTTTAAGGCAATTTTTAACACAACAAAAGAGGCTGTCTCAAAAGTAATTTTGAGGCAGTTTTTTTTGAAAAAAATTTCCGAGTTTTAAAAAGCAAAAATATTTTTATACCAAGCTCAATACGATTTGGTAATACAGTAATTCAATATTTTAAGTAAATATTGTAAAAAAAGCGCTTAGGCAGCAGCTTTCTTCTTTAAATTATGTGCTAAAGCTAATAATCCCCACTCAATTTCAACTTTATGTTTACCTCTGAGCATAAATCGCTTGAAGCCTTTATTGTGCTTAATATTTCCAAAGATAGGTTCTGTGTCAACAACCCTTTGTTTGCGTCTTATTACACCTTCTTCGCTTAAAAGTAAATTCCGCGCTCTTGTTTTATGTTCTTCAAGATTTATATTTCTTTGTATAATCCTATCAATAGATTCGCTTTTGTAACATTTGTTTTTTAACGGACATCCATCACAGTTTTGGGCTTTATACAATCTTACCGTTTGTTCAAAACCTGTACTCGATTTATCTTTTTTAGTGCCTATAAATGTCATGTGTTGGCCCATTGGGCATACATAATAATCATCTTTCTCATTGTAATGTAAACTCTCTTTTGGGAAAGGCTGTTTTAAAGTTCCTAGTTTTGTTTTTTGCTCTTTATCAAAGGTGTTGAACTTTACAAAAGCAGCTATATTTTGATGTGATAATAATTCATAGTTTTCTTCGCTTCCATAGCCCGCATCGGCTGTTACTAAATTTGGTTTTTGGTGGTATAAATATTCAAATGTTTTTAAGTGTGGGGCTAATGTTCTGGTATCGGTAGGATTTGGATGAATAGAGTAGTGTACAATAAATTGATTATTGCTACTTACTTGTACGTTGTAACCAGGCTTCAGTTGACCATTTTTCATGTGGTCTTCTTTCATGCGCATAAAGGTAGCATCGTTATCTGTTTTTGAGTAAGAGTTACGCTCCTTGTTCAATATTTCTTCTGTGTTCTTATATTCATCCAACTTCTTTGGCCAGTTTCTTTTAGCATAATTGATCTTTTGTTTTACCTTTTTATCAATCGGTTTATCACCAATGGCTTGGTTAATTTTCTCTATGGTTTGACTCACTTTTTCTGAGTCAATTGCTGTAAAATCTGTAGGCTCCATATCTTCTAGTTCATCCTTGGCAATGCTTTGTGCATATTTCCAAATATCATCTAGTTGATTGGCTATTCTTGCCTTACTTTTTTGTGCAGCTTTTCCCCATACAAAACTATATTTATTAGCATTGGCTTCTATTTTTGTTCCATCAGTATAAAGTTCTTTTATATTTAACAATCCTTCTTCATTTAATAATAGTACAACTTGAGCAAATAAGGTCTTCAATACATCCTTTAGACGTTCACTTCTAAAACGATTGATGGTATTATGGTCTGGCTTACTCATGCCTGATAACCACATAAAATGTATGTTTTCTTTTAACGCTGATTCTATTTTTCGGCTTGAATAGATATTACTGATATAGGCATAAATCAATACCTTTAGCAGCATTCTAGGATGAAAACTTGAACAGCCTCCTCCTTTATACTTTTTTAGTAATGGAGCTAAATCGATGGAATCAACTACCTTATCTACTACTAAAACAGGATGATTCGGTGTTATTAACTCTTCCAATGATGGAGGCAATAGCATAACCTGTTTGGGATTGTAATCTTTAAATTTGATATTTGTACTGTACACAAAATAAAGACAATTGTCTTTTGCAAATGGTGGCTTCGGCCACCTTTGTTTTATCTACACTTTTTTCCACAAAAAAAGGATGTCCTTTTGAGACACCCTCTTTTCGTTTAGATGATCACCTTAATTTTTCAACGGGTTAAAACCCGTTGCTATATATATTTCGTTCCTACGGAACTTTGAAACTAAATTAAGTAAATGCACCTGCCATTTAACCAACAACATGCTTTAATTTACTGTGTTTTTTTTCGTAGTTGCTAAATGTATTTTATTCCTACGGAACTTTGAAAATAAATTAAGTTGAGGCACCTGCCATTTAACCAACAACATACTTTAATTTACTTTGTTTTTTTCGTAGTTGCTTTATGTATTTTATTCCTACGGAACTTTGAAAATAAATTAAGTTGAGGCACCTGCCATTTAACCAACAATATCCTTTAATTTATTGTGTTTTTTTCGTAGTTGCTATATGTATTTTATTCCTACGGAACTTTGAAAATAAATTAAGTTGATGTACCTATCAATTAACCGACAACATGCTTTAATTTATTGCGTTTTTTTCGTAGTTGCCTTATGTATTTTATTCCTACGGAACTTTGAAACTAAATTAAGTAAATGCACCTGCCATTTAACCAACAACATGCTTTATTTTATTGTGTTTTTTTCGTAATTGCTAAATGTATTTTATTCCTACGGAACTTTGAAAATAAATTAAGTTGAGGCACCTGCCATTTAACCAACAACATGCTTTAATTTACTGTGTTTTTTTCGTAGTTGCTTTATGTATTTTATTCCTATGGAACTTTGAAAATAAATTAAGTTGATGCACCTGCATTTAACCAACAATATCCTTTAATTTACTGTGTTTTTTTCCGTATAGGAAATAAATAAACAAGCCAATAACTAACCAAGCTCCAAAGGCAATCCAATTGCTTTTATTAAGTTGTGTCATCAAGTAAAAGTTAGTGACCATTCCTAATACAGGAAGTAAAGAAAAGCGGTGTAAAAAACTAAAAACTGATATGGCTGCAAACAATAACCAAAAACTGTAAGCAGGAAAATTTAGGGCTAAATTAAAGTTTAAAAATATTTTGTTTTCATCGAAAACAATGAATAAAAATATACTTACCAAAAACAACAAAGGCATAATTATTCTTCCACTAACATAAGGAACTCTAAACCCCTTGTGGTTTGGATTTCGGTGAGTTTCCATTTGAATAACACCAGCATTTACCAACACAAAAGCAAACAAAGTTCCAATGCTACTTAAGTCGGTTACTTCTTTTAAATTTAAAAATAAAGCAGGAATTGCTACCAAAGCACCGGTAACTAAAGTAGAAAAATAAGGCGTTTTAAATTTAGGATGAATTTTGCTGAATTTTTTGGGCAATAAACCATCGCGGCTCATGCTCATCCAAATTCTTGGTTGTCCGTTTTGAAAAACCAACAGCACCGAGGCCATTGCTATTACAGCACTTATAGCCACTATTCCACTCATCCAACCAACATTTAATTTTTCAAAAACAAAAGCCAATGGATCGCCAACTGCTAATTCTTTGTAACTTATCATTCCGGTTAAAGTAAGTGAAATAAGTATGTATAAAACCGTACAAATAATTAAGGAAGCAATCATGGCTTTTGGTAAATCGCGTTCTGGGTTTTTACATTCTTCAGCTGTAGTTGCTAAAGCATCAAAACCAATATATGCAAAGAAAACAGATGAAACTCCTTGTAAAACTCCTGTTAAATGGTTTGGCATAAATGGGCTCCAATTATCAGGATTTACATAAAAAGCACCAACTATAATGACCAAAACTATGACAAATAATTTGATGGCTACAAATATATTACTGGCTTTTTTTGTTTCATGAACTCCTCTATAAATTAAAGCGGTTATGGCCAAAACAATGGCAACAGCAGGCAAATCGAAAATTAGTTTTAAACCACCAATGGAAGGCGCTGCATTCCAAGCGCTGTATTGTTCAGTTAAAGCAAAAGTTAATTTTTCATTTTTGCTTAAAAGCAAACTTGCATTTTCAAAACCGGCTTTTGCAGTTAAATAATCCATGGTTAAATAATCGGGAATATGAATATTTAAACCACCTAATAAACCCGTAAAATAATCGCTCCAACTAATGGCTACTACAATGTTTCCAATTCCGTATTCTAAAATTAAAGCCCAACCAATTATCCATGCTATAATTTCACCAAACGAAGCATACGCATAAGTATAAGCACTACCACTGATAGGAATAGAAGAAGCAAATTCGGCATAACTCATGGCCGAAAAACCACAAGCAATAGCAGTAAAAACAAACAATAAAATAACCGCAGGTCCGCCCATAAAACTGGCATTTCCTATGGTACTAAAAATTCCAGCACCAATAATAGCAGCAATGCCCATGGCTGTTAAATCACGTAAAGACAATGTTTTATGTAATTGATGGCTGCCATGTTCAGCTTTGTTGGCTTCAATTAAAATTTGTGATACATTTTTTTTTCTGAAAAGTTGTTTCATCGGTTCAATTTAGTAAATTAATTACTGTTTTTACTTATGCAATTATATCAAGATATACCTATAAAACAAGGTGGCGTTTTGGAATGATTTGAAGAAAGCGAATAATAAAGTAGTTTTCCTTTATAAAAATGTTTAAAATAAATGTTTTAGCTTTAAAAAGTTTTACTTTAATTCGTAAAATAAGATGAGCGCAGAACAAACATTTCATCAAG
>CAISTO010000015.1 GCA_903888395.1 uncultured Bacteroidota bacterium
GCTTGTCGAAATGCAAATTGATAACCAAAAACAAAAAAAATCTATTAATATTGAAGCCGAAAACAAAATACTTTATGAAAAGAATTCTTATTTCAAGCTTAATTTTAACAACTATTGCTTGCGATAGTAATACCGGAAATCAAGCAGGAACTGAAATAGTAACCAATCCAGCAACGGCCGAAAATCCCAATGCTGAAAACGTAAATGCAACGGAAATTACTTTTGAGCAAAACATGTTCGACTTTGGCACCATCAAAGAAGGGGAGTTGGTAAACCACAAATTTAAATTTACAAACACAGGTAAAAATCCTTTGTTAATTACCAATGCATCGGCTAGCTGTGGATGTACAGTTCCTAATTGGCCTAAAGAACCCATTGCACCTGGAAAAAGTAGCGAAATAGATGTTACTTTTAACAGTGAAGGAAAACCAAATCATGCTGAAAAAACAGTAACAGTAGTGGCCAACACTTCACCAACTAATACCATGCTTTTAATTAAAGGAGAAGTAACACCAGCTAATACATCGCCTACAACACCAAGTACTCATTAATTTAAACAAAACAAAAACATAAATAAACACAAACATGAATTTTACTTTATTACAAGCACCCGCTAATGGCGGAGGATGGAGCCAATTGATATTTTTTGTTCCAATGATTGCTATTTTTTACTTCTTTATGATTCGCCCTCAAATGAAGAAACAAAAAGACCAAAAGAAACTAATTGATTCCATTGCCAAAGGCGATAAAATTGTTACTTTAGGTGGAATTCAGGCTAAAGTTACTGAGGTAAACGATAATTATTTAATTATTGAAAGCGAAGGTACTAAGTTAAGAATTAACAAAAGTGCAGTAAGTTTAGAAGCTACTCAAGTTTTGAATCCCGCTAAAAAAGAAGAAACCAAATAATCATTAAATATTATTATTTACAAAAAAGTCAGGCTCAGGTCTGACTTTTTTTGTTTTTTATAAAATTAGTATATACTGATTTTTTAAAATATGTTTGATGAATAATTTATTAAAAACATAAAACTTATGGAAGAAACAACTACAGCAGAAAAAAACTACAAGCTTGATTTTTATGGTAAGGGAGGAGAATTCTTTGGAATTATCATTGTTAATTGGCTGTTAACTATGATTACATTAGGATTTTATTATCCTTGGGCAAAAGCAAAACAATTGAATTTTTTATATGGTTCTACCTCATTAAATAATGATCGATTTTCGTTTCATGGAACTGGAAAAGAAATGTTTATTGGCTTTATTAAGGCAATTTTAGTTTTTGCTATAATTTATGGCTTATCTATCATGTTCATTTATATGCAAATGCCAATAACCGGTATTTTATTATTATACGCGGGTATTTTAGGAATTATACCTTTGGCAATTCACGGCTCGTATCGTTACCGCATGTCTAGAACATCGTGGAGAGGAATTCGTTTTGGATACAGAGGAAATAGGAACGAATTTATGGTAAGCTTTTATAAATGGATTTTATTCACTTTAGTAACATTAGGAATTTATGGTGCTTGGCTTAGTATAAATGTAAGACGTTATGTTATGAGTAATGTAAAAATGGGAGATGTTTCTTTTAAATATGAAGCAAATGGTGGAGATTATTTTTGGTTAAATTTTAAAAGCTATTTTCTTTCCATCATTACATTAGGAATCTATTCTTTTTGGTGGTACAGCGATTTATTGGCATTTTATGTAAACAATTTAAGCTTAGAAAAAGGAGAAGAGAAAATCACCTTAAAATCAACTGCTACTGGTGGAGATTTTTTTGGTTTATTAATAGTAAATTTACTAATTATAGTTTTTACCTTAGGCCTTGGTTATGCTTGGGTGGTAACTAGAACCATGAAGTTTTTAACTGACCACATTCAAATGGAAGGTAATATTGATTTAGATACAATCAATCAAACTGAAGAAGATTTTAACGATGCAACCGGTGAGGACATTGGCGACTTTTTAAATTTAGACTTTGCTTTATAATGCTTAAAAACAATGCGGTATTATTTGATGGATTATCATCAACTTCTCAAAATATTGAATTAATAATAGACGAAAAAAACAATTTATTAGTTTTTAGCTCATCTGCTATTGGTCTCACAAAATGGCCAATAGCAGATGTTTCGTTTTATAAAAGCAGTGACGTTTTAAATATTCATTATGGTTCAAACCCTGTGCAAATTGTTAAACTGCAAGACGAACAATTGATAGCATATTTAAACGATTATTTGAAAGAAAATGGACAACTTGGTTGGTATCAAAAATTAATTAATTTAGGTGTAAAAGTACATGTTATTATTGCCTTAGCAATTTTAGGAATTATTATATTGGGTTATTTGTATGTGCTTCCATTTATTGCAGAAAAAGCAGTAGTACTTATTCCTGAAACCTATGACATAGAAATGGGAGAACGTTTTTATTCAGAATATATTGATTACAATGAAATAGATTCTACAAAAACTGTTGCGCTAAATTTATTTGCTAAGCAATTAAAATTAAACAATGTTAAAAACATTAAATTTACTGTTGTGGA
>CAISTO010000016.1 GCA_903888395.1 uncultured Bacteroidota bacterium
GTAATCATTACTTTTCCAAAGTTATATTGCTGAATAAGCATTAAACTTTTATCATTATTTAAAAAAGCCCAATAGCGTTCTGGATCAGATTTCAAATACTCGCCAGTTTCTTCATTTATGGCTTGTTTGGTGTGTTTGTCAATGGCTTTAGTATAAAGTTTTAAGCTTTGAACGGCTCCATTATTATTGGTAATATTGATGGTACAAATTGCTTTGTTTTGCATCAGGCTATCAATCAATTTTTGACTTTGATTTTCATCGTATCCATCAAAATTTAACTGCTTAAACGTTGCAACATAAAACCTTAAAAACTGTATATCTGTAATGGTTTTTACTTTTTTGTTTGCATCAAAAATCAGAGGTGCTTGCACGTTACTATTGTCAATATAAAAGCTATTGGTTGCATTTTCATAGTTAAACTCAATGCTTTTTATGTCTTCTGGTTGATAGTTAAAAACTGTTCTATCTCGCCAAGTTAAACTATCGCTAATAAACCTTGGAGTTAAGTAACCAAAAAAACCTGGAATATGCACCGCATATGGTTTTGACGAACCTTCAATTAACATATAAGTTCCATTTTGTTCTTGCGTAGCAGAACCAATATAAAGTGTTTTAACTGTTTCATCTTTTGAATAAAACTGTGCTTTTATTCCTGTTGTTGCTAAGTCGCCAACTGCCGAATTATGCTCACTTTGAGGAACTGGTCGTAATACCGCCAAGTTTTTAACCGTTGATAAAAGCAATTCTATTTTGCTGAAATCTGCCATTTTATTATTGTTAATGGTCCAGGTTTGTGGTCCTTTTTTTTCTAGAATTACAGTATTCCCATTTCTATCTGCAATAAATATTTTATCAATTGCTGCAGTGTCAGCAATGGCAAAATCAGCAATGTCTTTATAATTTATACCCCAAGGTTTTTTATTAATTAAATAATAAGATATTGCTACAAGCAACAAAACTAAAATGGCTAAATATGTTTTTTTATTCATGTTTAAATTAAGCGTATTTTCTTTTTCTGTAAAAATTATTTGCCAATGCAAAAATAATGATCAACACAATGGGTAAACCAATATTGATGAATTGCCAAAACAGTTTTTCTTTTTTTATTTTAGCTTTATCAAGCAATCGCAAAGTAACTTCTTTGCTGCGCACTTCTATAATTCCACTGTCATCGCAGAGGTAATCTACACAATTTAAAATAAAGCGTTTATTGCCAAATTCTTGATTTGCAAAACGGTCGTAACCTAATGGAAATACTTGTCCTTTGCTTGCGCTATATTGATTCCTAATTACATCGCCATCGGCTATGATAATCATTTTATTGTTCTCCACTTTGTTCTTAAAATCCAATGCTGGATTTTTAGTTTGATCGAAAGTGTATTCAAAACTGGAAGAAAATTCACCTTCTAAAAGCACTGCTAAAATTTTGTTCCCTCCAGTTCTAAATAAATTTGGATCTGGCTCTAATCTTGCCATTTCTATGTCGACCCTTGCAGGTGCTGGCACCGAACGAGAATATTGAGAAGAAGTCAACAAAACTGTTTTATTGATTTTTTTATTTGGAATGGTATCTATACTTGCTGTAAACTGAAACCAAATGGGATCCACACCACGCACAATTGGGTGCGAGCTAGTAGGCGGGACCACCGGAAAATACATCCAAGGTAATAATTTTTGTTCTGGAGTTCCGTTTTTCATTCCACTTAAAACAGGAATGGTATTACACTGAATATCTTGAATAATGTTGTTATTGATTCGCACACCAAATTTGTAAAACAAATCGTCTAAACCTAAGTTATATGCAATGGAATAATATTGTGGCGAATTGCGTAAGCTATCCATTTCGGCTAACTGATTTTCGACCAACCACAACACTTTTCCGCCATGCATTACATATTGGTCTAATTTAAATTTATCAAAATCGCTGAAAGGCAAAGTTGGTTTTGGAACAATGATTCCATCGTATTTGTTCAATTCAGAAGGAGGAGCCGCGGTTAAATCTACGTCATCTATTTCATAATATTTTTTTAGTTCCGTTTTGCCATCTATGATATTCCATTTATCTAATTCACCATTGCCTTTTATAAATGCAATTTGTTTCACTGAATCAATAGTAACTAATCGCAAAGCATTCGCTATTTCATATTCTAATTGTTCAATGGAAGTATTTAAAACTGCTTCTGGTGCTTGTCCAAATTGACTTTTCAATAAATTGACAGGAACTTTTCTACCACCATAATAAACTACTGCACCGGGCACAATTATTTTTTGACTAAAACCATCTTCTTTTTTTAATTGAATGCTGGTGGCTTGTAAGCCAATTTCACTTAATTCTTGTAATATTTCGGTACTTTGTTTAGCAGTAGTATTGAGCAAAGGATCAATGAATTCGTATTGAATATTGTTGTTTGAAATAATTTTAAATTCATCTAACATTTCTTTTGTAGCTTTTTGCAAACGCTTGAAACCTGCAGGAAAATCGCCTTCCAAATACACTTTTATTAGCATGCCATCTTTTACTTTTGCTGCTAAATTTTTGCTGGCTTTGGCCAATGTATAACGCTTTTCTTTGGTTAAATCTATCCTAAAAAAGAAATTGCTAAAAATTGCGTTTAGCAAAATAATAACTGCTAGAACAATGATGAGTTGTAAGTATGATTGTTTCTTTTTGTTCATATATATGGTTGAAAAAAGGAAATGTATAATTAAAATTTACGTGAGCTAAAAACAGTTTTTGTAGCATAAATAAACACCACAATAAAACTAATAAAATAAAGAATATCGCGGCTATCAATAACGCCACGACTGATGCTTTGGTAATGCGCATTGATTCCCAATCCTGCAACTAAACTATCCCACGCACCAAATAATTTAAAGTCGGCAATGAGTTCAAATAAATTATAAAACAAGTAACATAAAATCATGCTAACAATGAAAGATACAATTTGATTGTCGGTTATTACCGATGAAAACAATCCAATGCTAACAAAGCAACTTGCCAAAAAGAATAAGCCAATATAAGAACCCCAAGTAGCTCCAACATCCATATTTCCTGTGGGTGCGCCTAACTGGTAAACCGTATAAAAGTAAATCAAACTCGGAATTAATGAAAACAAAACCAACACCACTCCAGCAAAATATTTTGCTAAAATTATTTTTAAATCGCTAATGGGTTTGGTGGTTAAAATCTCAATGGTTCCGTTCTTTTTTTCCTCGCTAAATGTGCGCATGGTAATGGCCGAAATCAGGAATAAAAACAACCAAGGAGCAAGCGTAAACAAGGTGTCTAAATTGGCATAAGCCATGTCGAAAACATTATTATCGGGCAGCACCCACATGAATAATCCTGTAGCTATTAAAAACACAATGATTACTACGTAAGCAATCAATGAGCTCAGGAAACTGCGTATTTCTTTTTGAAGTATTGATATCATTTTTTAGTTTCTAAGTTTTTTAGTTTTTAGTACTTAGTTGAAAGTTATATTTTTTAATTTTTGCCCATTGCCACCCGGTGCATCGGGAGCCCATTGCTTATTTTTCATTTGTTTAACAAGCCCACGCTGCAACTCACTTTCGTTATGATTTTCTGGTAAATTCAAAAAATCAAACACATAGCTATCTTTGAAAGTAGTGGAAATGTCTTGATTAAAAACTCTCAGCACTGCCGAGAGTTTCTCATTTCCAATTATTTTTTGCTCAAAAAGGCTTGCAGAAATTTGTCGCTCAAGTTCTCTTGAACTGTAATTTTCTTCCTTAGTAATTTTAAGATAAAACTCCCTTTCTTCCGATGTTTTGCACCTCGAAAATATAGCTAAATTGTGAGTCCAGCTAATTTCTCTCACCAATGCTGAGAGTTTTGGAAAGTCCTTATAAGTTTCGTAAAACTGCTTCATTCTCCAAATATTCTTATCAGAGAATCCTTTTATTTCTGGTTCTTTATATTTAATATAATTTGCTAAATCAGCAACAACAGATTCACCCCATTCAGATTTTTCTAGCTTAGTGCTTACATATTCACCTACGTTCCAATAAAGGTTAATTAGTTCAGCATTTACGGCTCTAATAGCATTCGTCCGAGATTGCTTAATAAGTTGAATGATATCCGTAAAACGTTTGTCCATTTTTAATTTTATCTGCTATTGATTTATGTTTTTTTAGTATTTAATTAGGTTTTCTATTGATTACTTAGTTAAACTCTGAAACACTTGTTCCAACGAGCTTTCTTCCAAATTCATACTTAAAATTAACCAATTATTTTCTGCTGCTTTTTGAGCAATATTTTCTCTAATATCTTCTTTAGCAGTAATGGTAAATCCATCTTTGGTGGCTGTCAC
>CAISTO010000017.1 GCA_903888395.1 uncultured Bacteroidota bacterium
TATAGGAAGCACAGGAAGAAGTACAGGACCTCACCTCCATTATGAAGTAAGAATAAATGGTACACCAGTAAACCCTAAAGATTATTTATTAGAATAAATAGAAAAGGAAAATAAAAAAATTTTATATTAAGAAGTAAACTTATTGCAGGCAAGGATATCTTTATTGGCAATAGATGAAAGTCAAATTTGTTGAGGTTTTTAATCTTTAATTTGTTGGAAAATAGTATAAGCTGTTTTTATCATATCAAGGATATAATTTTGAGGATTATCTTCAAATTGCCAATATTTATTTTTTTTATTCAAGTTTATTGAAATGAATCCATTAGCATTTTTGGGAGTACTAATTTTAGAGTTTATTTTCGAAATTTTTTCTGGAGCATTCGAAACATCCTTTATTTTTACCAACTCAGAAAACTCACTGCTTTTTGATAGCCTTTCTGCGAAATCTCGCTTCCTTTTATCAACTATATCTTTTTTAATAAAAGTTTCTTTTGTTTCAGTTTTTGAAGAACCAACTAGTGCCAACTTAATTGAACTTCCCTGAAATTGTAACATTGGAACACACTCTTTACCGTTTATAGTAATTTCTTTAAAAGTAAAATCAAGCAAAGCAGTTCCGTGTGTTTCACCAATGCTGCATACTATTGTTTTGAATAATTCCAAATTTATACTTTTTACATCTTCAATCAGTTTGCTGTAGAACCATTTTTGTAAACTAGTTTGCATTTTGCAAATTTTTATATATCCGGACGCAGCATTATGCTCATGAAATCCAATTTCTGATTTCTTACCTTCCTTAAATACAAATTCAAAATCTTTTGGATTATTAATAAAAGAAATTGAAGCACTCGATAATTTCCGAATTGTACTCAAATAGGATTTTAGAATCCAAAAATTTTCATCTAAATGGTGTTCTTTATTTTTCAAGTGTTTTGAAATTACTTCGTGAAGCCTTGTGTAAGATACCCTTATCCATTTTTCTTTTGTACCTTGAGGCTCTTCATCTATCAGAGTTAAATAAATGTAAAAAGGCTTCTTACCTTGAATGTCTAAGTCACATTTAAAATCCTTAGCATATAACTCATTCACTTGTAATTCTTGAATTTCATTTAAAAAACTACTTTCATCATTTTTCGCCCGAATTTTCATATATTCATCTGGAAATTTCCATTGCAAATAGCACTCCCAAGCCATTTGTTTATTGTTTGCAGTTAAATACTCATACTTGAATAGCTGATTACTATGTTGGGAAGACTTTATTTTGTTTTCTATAACAACTAACTTATCTCCGCAGGTAATTAAAATATCAATATTATGAGTTTCAACATCAACTTTGTTTGGAATTAAATCAATATCCTCCTTATTTTCAAAATTAAAAAGTAGTTCATTAAGGATTGTGCTTTTTTCTTTATAGTCAAATACATCACAATCATTTGAAAATATCCAACCTATTGTTTGTGAGTGTACTTTTTCGGCATCTGCTGCGGCAATAAACTCGAAAAAGCCTTTTTTGAATTGTTCTTCCATAATTTAAATCGTTATATCATAAAACACGCCCGAATCAATGTTATCTTTCAGGTTTTGGATATATTCATCTTTGCTACTAAATTGGTCTTCCCAAAAGCTAGAAACATAGCACCACATTAGCTCTGAAACATCTTCTTTTTGAATTGCAAGTGTGTCAAGGTATAGTTTGTAGCGTTCTCTACAGAAATAATCTTCCTCAAGGTCTTCCACTGGCAGTATCTTTTTTTTAATTGGAAAACCATTAACCAGATAAACATTCGATTCGCAATAACTTACAACTAACTGTTCAGCTTCAATCTCAATTAAGTCAGAATCCTTGTAATCATCAAGATTATCTCCAATTAATTTGTGTTCCAATGATAATTCTATAATTTTTGATTTTAGTACAACTATAATTTCAATATTCATATTAACAAAAATTTGGATAATATTAGTTTGTAAAGTTATAATAATTCTAATTATTTCCATTACTATTAACATCATTGGCATTTCTAGCAAAAGACTAAATGAAAATACGTCTGTCTAATTTTGTCAGTATTTGTTTTCCCCTCCAACCGTTTTTTAGTGAGTGGATTGAAAAGTATACCTTCCACGGATAAATTATTAATAATAACATACTTTCCTAAAATGTAAATGCTTTAGTAGGTATAATCATTGCCGTTTGGCTTTGGCCAACGGGTAAAAAAAAACCTCAATTATTGCTAATTGAGGTTTTAAATATGTTGTAAAATTAAAAATTAAACACCTACATCGTGCATTGCACTCTCATAAATAAATGGATGGCGTGTAGGATATAAATTTGCTTTAGTCAATGCTTTCATTACTACAGTAAGGAATAAACCAGCAAAGAACAATA
>CAISTO010000018.1 GCA_903888395.1 uncultured Bacteroidota bacterium
AAATAACTTCCTGTAGAAGCTAAAATAATTAAAGGTCTTTTTATTGCAGTATCACCTTCTGGTTGGTAAATATCACAACGTAATTTTACAGTAATAATAGGAGGAGTGTTTGGTGGGAAAATATTGATTGCACGATTACTATCGTATTCAATATTACCTGTTTTCACTACATTGGCAAAAATCTCATCAACATAGCGTTTTTGTGCAGATGCATTGAAGCAAATAGCACTAAAAGCTAATAGCGTAAATAAATTTAGTAAGTTCTTTTTCATTCTTTTTCGTTTTTTTGTGTAAAGCAAATAAATGAAATTTTATTTAAACAAAAAACAAAAAAAATAAAGTTAAAAAAAAATGATGTCAGAGGTTAATTCTTACAATGACTAAAACCGATTTTTTAAATTAAACAAACCTTCCAATTAAAGTTTCTAAAGTTAAGCCAGGCCCAAATCCACAAGCAAACACATTGCCTTTTCTTTTCTCATTTTGCATTTTATTTAATACAAAAAGAATGGTAGCAGAACTCATATTGCCATAATTTTTTAAAATATTAAATGAAGCATCTACATTTTCATTGGTGAGTTTCAGTTCTTTTTGAATGGTTTCTACTATTTTTCGTCCTCCAGGATGAATGGCCCAGTTTTCAATAGCAGTTTTATTAAGTTTTGCTTCTTGTAAAATACCTTGCAATAAATTTCCAATTCCACTTTCAATTAGTTGAGGAATAAACGCACTTAAAGTCATTAGAAAACCTGTATTGGAAATATGCCATGCCATGTCGTTTTTTCCATTAAAAAGCACTTGGCTATAAAAAGCTTTTAATTCAATGGCGTTTTCAAAGTTACTTTCATTACTTACTATGCATGCGGCTGCTCCATCGGCAAACAATAAATTAGCGGCTACATTTTCCATTGAAAAAGTGTTTTGAAAATGAAGGGTGCAAAGTTCTACCGAAACAATTAATACTTTATTTTTAGGATTTGCTTTGCAAAAAGCATCAGCCATTTTTAACGCATGAAAAACAGCATAACAACCCATAAAATTTACAGAAGTTCTGTGTGTATTATTTGGCAAATTTAACTGCTCCATTACTATTAAATCTAAACCAGGAGCGGCCATTCCAGTACAACTAACGGTTATTAAGTGGGTAATGCTTTGCAATTCATTTTCATTATTTGTACAATTATTTATTGCTTGCAAACACATTGGCGGAGCCACTTTAAAAAACAATTCCATTCGCTTATTTATGCCAGGGAAAACGTCATTTAAATTAGAAGGTAAAAGTTGTTTTTGTTCAAAATTTAAATGATAATCAGGTATGGCGCTGTAACGAGTTTGAATTCCTGAACGATCATACATTAATCCAATTTTACGTTTTTCATCATCAGAAATTTCATAAAAGTTTTGCATAAAATGAGACACATCAGACTGATTCATTTTAAAAGGAGCGGTGGCTGTTCCTATTTTATTTATAAAGCTCATTTATTATATTGTTTAATAAAAATTTCTAATGCAAAATAGCTCGTTAACATCAATGATGATAGTATATTCATTCGCATGGTATTTTTAAAATTTGCCTTTTTATTGTTTTGAAATACCTGAAAAGCCCACCATAAAAAGTAAGATACAACGGGAAATAAAAATGCTTGAAACCAATAAAAATGTAAAATATTTGGAGTGAAAATTACTGTTTGAATAAAAAATAAAATGGTAGCTATAATAAATAATACCGCACTAAAAATAAAAGTGCCTTTATAACCTAACAAAATGCTTAATGTAATATCTCCAGAGGCTTTATCCTGCTGATGTTGGTATACCTGAGAAAGCGGATAGGTAGCGCCAATTAACAAGGAAGGAACCAAGAATATATAGCCAGGAAAAGTCTCCATTTTTATGTTATTGCTTAAGCAAAAGAAAAGCACTACAAACAAATAACTTCCTTGAAAAAAACTTACCGTAATCCAACTAATAAATGGATATTTTTTTAATCGAATTCCTTTAAAACTATATGCTCTTGAAGCTAAAACATATAAAATTATAAGTGCTGCAAAACCTAAGCTTACAAAACAACAAAGCACCAATCCAATGATATCGAAGAGGAAACTAATATAAAATAAATTTTTAGTTGGTAAAGGAGGTTTTTCAAGTCCGCCAATACTTTCTGTATCGTTATCCATGTAACTATTATAACCATTACTAGCAGGATAAATAAAAACATGTAATGCAACGAAAGCAATAATAGCATTGACAAAATCAAAGCTGTTTAATGATGCCAAAGCAAACAGAAATACAGGCATTAAGAAAAAGCTGAATGGAATTCGAAGCAGTTTTATGGTATTTTTGTCAAAATATTGTTTCACTTTGCATAAATACAATATAGTTTGGTAATGGTTTTAAAAAATAAAATATATTACATGCAAAATGACATTTTAAAAACTTTATCATAAAAATAACTTAATTCTTTATAAAGTACATCAAGAAATTTTTAAGTATTAATACATTCGTAAAAAAATAAAATCATGATACAACCCCAATTAATTCATATACTTTTAGTAGAAGACGAAACAAGTTTAGGTTTTTTAATGAAAGAAACTTTGCGTTTAGAAGATTATTCTGTTAGGCTTTGTAAAGATGGCGAGGAAGGATTAAATTCCTTTATTAACGAGCGTTTCGACCTTTGTATTTTTGATGTAAATATGCCCAAAATGAGCGGTTTTGAATTAGCAAAACATGTTAGAACTAAAGACCAGCACATTCCAATTATTTTTTTAACAGCTAATAATTCTGAAGCTGATAAACTATTAGGATATGAAATAGGCGCTGATGAATATATTACTAAACCTTTTAGCACCCCCGAATTATTAGCACGTATAAAAGCAGTTTTGAAAAGAAGTACAACTAAACCTGATACTGATTTAGCGGCAAAAGATGAAATTATTACTATTGGAAAAACAGTCATTGATACAGTAAATAATTTAATAAAAGTAAATGGTATTCCTAAAAAAATAAGCAATACTGAAACTGTTTTGCTTAAATTGATGATTGTAAATAAAAATGCATTATTGCCTAGGGCAAACATGCTTTTACATGTTTGGGGAAGAAACGATTTTTATACTGCCAGAAATTTAGATGTGTATATTAATAAAGTAAGAAAATTATTAAAAGAAGACGATAGTATTTCTATTGATAATATTCATGGAAGTGGATTTAAATTAGTAGAAATGTAATGAAATTGTAAGCTTAAAAAGCTTACAATAAATCTAATATTTCTGCAAGTTGTTGATCTTTTTCGGTAATGGTATTTCCCGCGTCATGTGTTGTTAAACTAACATGCACTTTATTATATACATTGCTCCATTCGGGATGATGATTTAGTTTTTCTATTTCATACGATGCTTTCACCATCCATGCCATAGCTTCTCCAAAAGTTTTGAAAGAAAATGTTTTACTCAATTTATTGTTTTCTTCTTTCCAATTTGTCATTGCTGGTAAATTTATTTCTTCAAAAGTAAAACAACAGCATAAGCCACTATTCCTTCTTCACGGCCAATAAAACCCATGGTTTCATTCGTAGTTGCTTTGATGCTAATATCTGTAATTTCAATATTACAAATATTTGCAATACAAGTTTGCATTTGCAAAGCATAAGGCATTATTTTAGGTTGCTGACAAACAACGGTAGTATCAATATTACCAATTTTATAGCCTTTTTCGGCTATCAACTCCATTACTTTTTCTAATAAAACTTTACTGTCAACTCCTTTAAAAGATTGGTCAGTATCAGGAAAATGTTTGCCAATATCACCCAATGCAAGTGAACCTAAAATGGCATCACAAATGGCATGCAAAAGCACATCGGCATCGCTATGGCCGAGAATTCCTTTTTGAGCTGGAATATGAATTCCTCCTAACCAAAAATCGCGACCTTCTTGTAATTGATGTACGTCAAAACCAAAACCTATTCTCATCATAATTTTTTGTTGTATTAATTATCCAGAGGAACGTCTTCCGCTTTTGGTTTTTTCTTTGCATTCTCGTCTTTTTGTTCTACAAAGGCATCAAAATCGAAAGTTAGTGTAAAACGCAAAGTATTTTCTAAAGGATGACGCTGAGCAAATGGCCATAAATATGCCACGTCTAAACCAAACACATTATACCGCAAACCTACGCCAAATGTGGCATACTGACGATTTCCTTTTGTGGCTGGTTCATAAAAATAACCACCACGTAATGCAAATTGTTTGTTGTACCAATATTCTAAACCAGATGAAATATTAATTTCTGAAATTTCTTCGCTAAATCCATCTGGAGCATCGTAAAATGATTGAATCATTCCTTGTACAACTGGCACATTTGGATCCATTCCGCCTCCTGCAGGAATGATTGGTTTTTTGTTTCTGTCTAACGAATCGGCTGTATTGCTTCTATTTCTTAAATAATAGGGATTTGTAGGCACCAATAATTTGTTGGCATCTACCATTATTGCAACACTGTTATATTCATCTAAATCAATATTGGCATAGCCTCCTAAACGAAAATTAATTGGTATAAAGTTTTCGTTTGAAGCAGATGTGTAAGTTAGCTTAGAACCAATATTTGAAATAACCGCACCAAATCCATAGTTTACATTGTATTTCTTTTTAGTAGCTTTATCGCGGTAAGTAGTATTGTTTTTATAATAAGCACTAATATCTCCAGCATATGAATTACCAGCATCTATAGGCGTTTGGCTCTGATTAAAACCACCGGCTAAATTGGAATAAATATACCTGAATGCTACTCCTAAACTAAAATTCTCGTTTAATTTTGTTGCATATCCTAAATCTAATGCAAATTCATTGGGCGTAAAATTTCCTGTACTTGCCCCATAATTATCGGTAAATTGAATTTGACCTAAGGAAAAATAACGCAAGGAACCAGCAACTGCCGAACGTTTGTCTAATTGATAATAAGCAGTTAAATACGACAATGAAATATCGGGAACTAAATTCCTTAACCAAGGAGTATATGAAATAGCAACTGCGCCATTTTTGCTATTAAAAGGAGCCTTAGCTAAATTCCAATGCATGGCATTGATATCATCGGGCATGGCAACACCGGCATCACCTAAGGCAGCAGCTCTGGCATCGGGTGAAATTCCTAAAAATGGCACAGCCGTACTGATGGAGTTTTGTCCGTTTTGTAAATCTTTTGTTGTGATGGGGGGTTTAGTTTGGCTAAAAGCAGTTGTAAAAAATTGACTAGCTAATATAACTAAACTAAATTTTTTAAAATTTAACATGGTTGTTTTGTTCATTACTACAGTTTAATTGCAAAAATGTTTTTGCATGGTTTTAAAGAAAATAAATAATTGTTTTTTGTAGTAAAAGTTTTGATTCAAATAGTAATTAGCTTTTTTAATGAGCGTGCAATATAACTTTTTACAACAAATACAAAACATTTTTCCTATTTTTTCCAAAAAAAAACACCTTGAATTGACAATGCAAACAAGGTGTTTTTAATGATATTAATTTATAAAACTAAACTGTAGTTGTGTTATTTTCATTTGGATCGGGGTCGGTTACTTCAGGCTCTAAAACAATATTTTCAGCATTTTTTTTATCTGCTTCCTCTTGTGCTTCTACCTTTTCAGTATCAATTCTTACTTTTTCAGCATCCATTTCATCAATTTCGTGGTTATGGTATTCGTAAGGACGTTTTCCTAAAATTACTTCCAAATCAGCTTGGAAAATAATTTCTTTCTTCAATAATTCTTTTGCTAAAATTTCTAATAATTCTTTTTTCTCGTTCAATAATTCTTTTGTTTTTTTGTAACACATGTCAACCAAATTTCTTACCTCTTGGTCAATTAATTCAGCTGTTTTATCGCTATAAGGTTTTGTAAAACCATATTCATTATTAGGATCATTAAAACTTAAATTTCCAACTTTTTCATTCATACCATAAATAGTAACCATTGCGTAGGCCATTTTGGTAATTCTTTCCAAATCGTTTTGCGCACCTGTACTAATTCTGCTAAATATAATGTCTTCTGCTACACGTCCACCTAAGGTCATACACATCATGTTTACCATTTGTTCGGTAGTATATAAGTATTGGTCTTTTGGTAAATATTGAGCATATCCTAATGCAGCAACTCCACGCGGAACAATACTTACTTTTACTAATGGATCTACATGTTCTAAAAACCAACCAGCAATTGCATGTCCGGCTTCATGGTAAGCCACTATTTGTTTTTCTTGGTCAGAAATTACTTTATTTTTCTTTTCCAAACCACCAATCACCCTATCAATTGCAGCTTGAAAATCAGAAACATCCACTACTTCTTTATTTCTACGAGCAGCAATTAATGCAGCTTCGTTACATACGTTCATTATTTCAGCACCTGCAAAACCAGCAGTTTGAGTTGCTAATTTAGTTTCATCTATGTCACCTGCTAGTTTCAATGGTTTTAAATGAACCCTAAAAATAGCTGCTCTTCCTTTTAAATCTGGTTTATCAATTGAAATTTGTCTGTCAAATCTACCTGGACGTAACAATGCAGAATCTAAAATATCTGGACGATTGGTAGCAGCTAAAATGATGATTCCGATATTTGTACCAAATCCATCCATTTCGGTCAATAATTGGTTCAAAGTATTTTCACGCTCATCGTTTGAACCTTGCATGGCATTTTTACCACGCGCACGGCCAACAGCATCTATTTCATCTATAAAAATTATACAAGGCGCTTTTTCTTTTGCTTGCTTAAATAAATCTCTCACTCTACTAGCCCCAACTCCTACAAACATTTCCACAAAATCGGAACCTGAAAGAGAAAAGAAAGGAACTCCAGCTTCACCAGCAACAGCTTTTGCCAACAAAGTTTTTCCTGTTCCTGGCGACCCAATTAATAAAGCTCCTTTAGGAATTTTACCACCCAAAACTGTATATTTTTTTGGGTTTTTAAGGAAATCTACAATTTCCATTACCTCTTCTTTGGCTTCGTCTAAGCCAGCTACGTCTTTAAAAGTTATATTTACATTGCTTTCTTTGTCGAATAATTGCGCTCTACTTTTACCAATATTAAATATTTGAGAACCACCTCCACCTCCGCCACCGCTCATTCTACGAATCATAAAGAATGTAAAACCAATTAATAATAATATAGGTAACCAGTTTACCAAAAAGTTTGAAGTTTCTCTGGTATTTGCATACTCAACAGGAATTTTCTCGTTTTGAGTAAATTCTTTTTGAGCCTCGTCCATATTT
>CAISTO010000019.1 GCA_903888395.1 uncultured Bacteroidota bacterium
TAGAAGCTGGTCATATTTTAGCAGAAAAAGGTATCAATGCCGAAATCATAAATATTCATACCATTAAACCTTTAGATGCTGCTGCAATATTAGCGAGCGTTGCTAAAACTGGCTGTGCAGTTACTGCCGAAGAGCACCAAATGAATGGCGGATTAGGCGATAGCATTTGCCAACTATTGGCAATAAACAACCCAACTCCTATAGAAATGGTAGCCGTTAACGATAGCTTTGGTGAAAGTGGAACTCCAGACCAATTAATGGAAAAATATGGCTTAACTGCTAACGCAATTGTAGAAAAAGCCATGAAAGTAATTGCTAGAAAAAAATAATTTTTTAAACCACTATAAACAAAAAAAGAGGACTAAAATTTAGTCCTCTTTTTTTGTTTATTATAATTAGCAAATCAAATTTATTTGCCGTAAAAACCTTTAAAACGTTCGTTTTGCGCTAAGGCAAAAACGGTTAACTCTTCCATTCTTTTTCTTACCCTTCTTGGAATATCATATATAGTTAATTTAGCCGTTAATGATTTTGCTTTTGAAAAATCATCCACAAAAATATATGCTTCAATTAAATTTAAGTATGTAGCATAAGTTACATCTTCATCTATTCTTGCTTTTTTGTTTTCTACATCCGATTCTAATAAAGCTTTTTCCCAAATAGCAATGGCTTCATTTATTTTAGCTTTTGCAGCTACTTTTTCGTAGTTTTCAGTTAATGAATTATAACCTTCTATTACTGCTAAATAAGCATTTTGATAATCGGTATAATCTACTTTTTTATCTTTTACCAAATAAATATCAGCCATATAATTAACCTTTTTGAATGCATAATTGTCATTTAAAAGAGTTTGAATAACGCTCAGGTTTTTTTCTACCGTTTCATTTTCCAAAAGATCTTGAATTCTTGATTTGTTTGAAGACCACCAATTATTTAATTCATATTCACTTTTGAATTCACCTGGCGATTTATAAATAAGATCTTTGTTTATTTCCATTGGAACTTCATTGTATACTACTCCTTGTGGGGTTTCTACAATTAAAGTGATTAAACGTTTGTATTTAATAATATATGAATATGCTTTATAAGGTGTTGATTTGCCATTGCTGTAATAGGTCATATCAGCAATTTTCATTTCAGGAACCAAAGGACTTAAGTCACCCAATTGAGCAGTAATATTAACTGAATTGGTAGCGCCTGGTTTAAAACCTTCTAATTTTAAATAAGTTCCAGCTAATTGTTCCGCGTTAAATACCTTAGCCAATTGAGGCATAGCAGGGGTGTTTTTGTAAGGAATATTAGGTGTTTTTTTATAGGGCTCCCTAGGAATATTTTTAACTGGTTTTCCCTCTTCACCCAATTCTCTTTCAGCTAATTTTTTTATAATTGACTTTTTATCGTACAATTCTTTTTCTTTTAAATAAGTATCATTTGCGTACTTTAATAAGGCAGGATAAGCAAGCAATTCTTTTTGGTATTCTGCTTCAGCTTCTTTTAATTTAACAGAGTAAGCAACCATGTCTTTTTGATAATCAGCTTCAGCTTGTTTAACGGCTAAATTATAATCGTCCATTAGTTTTTTGTTAATGGCTTCTGCGCCACTTACAACTTTGCTAGTATAGTTTTTTATGCTCTTATCAAGAGGTTTTGACGGCAATTGTATGTAGTCAAACTTGGTTTCCATTTTGTCTACATCCTGAGCTTGAATGTTAAAAGAAATAGCAAGTAAAGCAGCTCCTAAGAGTATGTTTTTTTTCATTTTTTGTTTATTTTGGGCGCAATGATAGTAAAATATAAAAGAATAAAAAATGCGGATAGTTATTTAACACTATTCTATTTTAAAATAAGAAAAATTTAAGAAAATTGTTGTAAAATGAAATTCGGTGTTTAGAAAATTAGCTGATGTGGTTTGCATTTGTAATGCATAAAAAATCTATTCCATTTAATGTATTTGATTTATCATAGACATGGAAAAAGCGGATTAAAATCTAAACCAGCGGGTTCTATTAGCTAACCTAATCCTTAACAAGAAAGATGCTTGCAGCATGACTTTTTTCGTCCATCGTCCGTTGTCTATGGTCTATTAACCATCAACCAAAAGCCAGTCGCCAAAAGCTAGTTGCCAGAGGCCACCGCATTTACACCCAAATAGTCTTCACATTACAAAACTCTCGTAATCCAAACTCACCAAGCTCGCGGCCAAAACCAGATTTCTTAATGCCTCCAAACGGAAATCTTGCATCGCTTTTTACTATTTGATTAATGTAAATCATGCCACTTTCTATGTTGTTGGCAATTTGTTTGGCTTGCATAATGTCTTTGCTCCAAATACTGGCACCTAATCCGTAAGTGGTGGCATTGGCTAAAGCCATGGCTTCGGCTATTTCGGTAAATGTATAAAAGCTAATTACCGGTCCAAATAATTCTTCGCTAAATGCCCTAGCTGTTTTAGGAATATTGCCAATAACAGTTGGCGGAAAAAAGAAACCTGTTAAAGGAATATTTTTGGTTTGGTATAAAAGTGTTGCGCCAGCACTTAAAGTTTCATTTACTTGGCTATTTAACAATTCTTGTAAGTCTTTACGGGCCAAAGGACCAATGGCAACATTTTCATTGATTGGATTTCCAATCACTAACTTCTCCATTTTTTCAATCAACCCTTTTAAAAATTCATCAGCTATATTTTGATGAACAATGAATCTTTTAGCCGACACACAACTTTGTCCATTATTTTGAAACCGTGCTTGCATAGCACCATTTAAAGTTTGCTCCAAATCGGCATCAGCCAATACAATAAAAGGATCGCTGCCTCCTAATTCTAATACCGATTTTTTAATGTTTTTCCCCGATAAACTTGCAACTGCTGAACCCGCTTTTTCGCTTCCAGTAAGTGTAGTTGCTGCTATTCTTGAATCATTAATTAAAGTTTCAATTTGTTTTTCACTGGCAAAAATGGTTTGTATTACGCCATTTTCAAAACCACATTGATTCAATAAATTTTGCAAAGCCAAACTACTTTGAGGTACATTTGGCGCAGGTTTTATAAACACACAATTACCACTCATAATGATTGGAATGGCGCTGCGCAACACTTGCCAATAAGGAAAATTCCAAGGGAAAATACCCAAAACAACGCCCAATGGTTCATATTTAATTTCTACCGTTGCTCCTGTTTCCGACTGACTTAATTTGCTTTGCAAAATATCGGCACTGCGGGTAGCGTAATATTCGCATAGGCGAACACTTTTCAAAACTTCGGCTTTGGCTTCTGATTTCAGTTTACCCATTTCTAAGCAAGCTATTTCTGCTAATTCATCGGCATTTTCCTTTAATAAATCCGAAAGCTTTAACACACATTTTGCCCTTTGGGCAAAAGTAGTATTTCGCCAAATTTTAAATGACGAAGAGGCTTGTTGTAGGTTATTTTCAAGCATTGAATCACTGATAAAATCAAAGCTTAAAAGGTGTGCTTCACTAAATGGATTAATGGATTTAAAATCTTTCAAATTTGTGGTAATTATAACTTAGCAATGGCCGCTTTGGCTTGTTGCTGTAAGTAGTTTTTGTAATCGTAATTTTTATATTCCAATACTTTATCGAAATAGGTTTTTGCTAATTTTTTAAAATTTAGTTTTTCGTAAATAAAACCCAATTGCAAACAAGCGTTTGCAGCCATAAATTCGTTTTCTTTGTAATTAGCTTTAATGGTTAAATCAAAATATTCAATGGCTTTTGAAAGCTTATTACTTTCGTGGTAAATACGTCCTAATCGGTAGCAATATTCAGCTTTTTCAAGTGCGTTTTTAAAAGAAGTAATGGGTTTGGCCATCAGTATTTCTTCTGCTTGCGCATAATATCCACCATCAAAAAGCAAACGAGCTTTCAATAATGATTTTTCAGGAAAATAACCCACGCCACCACTAGAAGCAAATTGGTTTTTTTCGCCACTTTTTGAAATATTAGTGGCAATATTTCTATACAATAAATAATTAGCAGTATCGTTTTTAAGCCATGCACACCAACTTAATTTTAAATAGGCATCCTTATTGTCGTTTTTATCTTTATTGGTGGCTATAAACTTCCTAAAGTGGGTTATTGCATTTAAATCTAATCGTTGGAGCAACGCGGAACCATGCATCATTTCTAAAAAGGGAAACGAAACATAATCATGTCCTACAGGCTTTTCGTTTAGAGCGACCAAACAAGCTTCGTTATTATCAGTTCCTTTAGCGGCAAATGAACGGATACATGCGCTCATTAAATTGGTTTTATAATCGTTGGTGTATTTATCGGCAAGCGCCCAAGCTTCCTTTTTATTTTTCAAAAAATTAAGGTTGAATAATGTATAAAAATATTGCGCGTTTTTGCGCTCCATCAATATTTCCTTGTCATCCGCTTTTTCTACATATTCTTTCATTAGCTGCAAGCCTTCGTTCAAATCGGCTTTCATACCGGCAATGCTTACAATCCAATGATAAGAATCGGGAATGGTTCCTAAAATGGCTTTTATAACTCCTAAGTCTTTTTTGTTAGCAATAAAATTAGGAAATTTTTGGGTATTTTCTTCTAATAATTGATAGCAAGATCTAAAATCCCAAGCAGCACCAACATATTCCTCAAACATTCCTTTTAAAAATGCACTTTGCAAATGAATTTCCGACTGAGCGTATAACTTATAAGGATTAGAATTATCTATTTTTTTTAGTGCTTCTATCCTACCCGATTTTGCTTTTTCAAAAGCAATAAAATCTTCCTGTTTTTGCAAACAAAGGATTCTATAAAAATCAATATAATTATCGAATAAATGAACGGCCATGTTCATTTTATTGGTTTGCTTTTCAGCATCAACAAATGCTTTTCCTTTGTCTAAGCGTAAAGCCGCAATGTGTTTTTGAGCTTCTAATAAGTTTGGCGAAAGCACAAAAGTATATGGGCTTGCGGCAATTTTATTGCAAAGCAAACTAAAAAAAAGGCCAAATATGAAAACGAGATTTTTGATAAGCTAAAAAAAAATTATTCAGTAATAAACAATGCCTTCAACTCAGTGGCTTCGTCAGGTTTCATTTTCCCGGCTAACACCAAACGCAGTTGACGCCTGCGTAGCGCACCATCAAATCGTTTAATTTCTTCGGGAGTTTCAGGCTTTAAAGCTGGTACTTTTAACGGAGAACCGTTCCTGTCTAAAGCCACAAAAGTATAATAAGCTTCGTTGCTTTTAAATCGGTCGCCATTTGGAATATTTTCAGCATGCACCAAAATGTGAATTTCCATAGACGTATTAAACGAGCGAGAAACATAAGCTTCCAAAGTTACTACATCGCCCAAATGAATGTTTTTACTAAAACTTACACTGTCAACAGAAGCAGTAACCACCACTTTTCCGCTGTGTTTTTGCGCTGCAATGGCCGCACAAATGTCCATCCAATGCAATAACTTTCCGCCCATTAAATTGTTTAAAGTATTGGTATCGTTAGGCAAAACCAATTCGTTCATAATGGTGTAGCTATCCTTTGGTGTTTTTATTATATCCATTTTTATTTTTTTAAAATAAGGTTGCAAGGTAACAAAGCCATTGTTTATTAAAAATCAAATAATACAAAGCATTTATTAATTACTTAAACGGGTAAATCTGTTCTTTGTTTTTTATAAATATAATTGGCCATAAAAATTAAAGCCAATAATATAATTAACCAATTTTGACGGGTGCAATATCGGTCTTCCAAACCTACTAAACCTCCTGTAATTACTGCATTGCTAACAAGCGTTAGCAAAACAAAAAATACAATAAATGGCTGTTTTTTTAAATAAAATATGGCAACAATGAATGAACCAATGAGTAAAAAAATATAAAAAAATGTAATGGGTTTAAAAGGAAATTTCAGAGTTTTGGCATTTTGTTTTGCTAAATCGTAAACTGGAATTTCGTTGGGATAATATTTTACAACTGCCGGGTGCGGACCCCAACCATCGCGTGGATAAGCATGAATAGATGAGCCAATTTCATTTCGACCAAATAAGAAAAATGTTTCTTTAAAAACCGCTTTTACATACAGCCATAAATATTGGGGCGTGGTTAAAATATTTTTGATGATGGTTTTATATTCACCATGCGGATTAGCCCAACCGCCTGTTTTTTGAAAAGCACTTTCGGGACTAAATAAAAAATTTCCGCTGTAATTAAGTGGCGCTAAATTGTTTTTATAGGCGCAAATTTCAAAGTTTTGAGCTCCACACTCTTGGTCTAAATATTTTTGAAGCACGCCATTTTCAACCAATTTTCCCATTAAAAATACTTGTGAAACACTGCTGAATCCATTGGCACCAAGCGCTTTTTTTTCGAGGGTAAACAAACCAATATTTATAAAAACTGCGGCTGTTAAAAAATAAACCATTGTTTTATTGAATGATTTTAAAAAAGGTAATTTTATTGCTTGCAGCAACAGAATAATGGCCAATGCCAAACAATGAAAAAGCATGAAAGCAAAATGCGTTTGCAATACCAATAAATACGCAAAAACCAATAAAATCCATTGCATTCCAAATGGTTTTGAATGTGTAAAAAGTAAATATAAAATTAGGATTGAAATAGGCGAAAACACATCAGGCATTAAATAACTTACATCCCAAGCTAATGAAGTAAATGCGCTCAATAAAAGTATAATTTGCAAATAAATTTTAGTGGCGTAGTTTGGTGTTAGCTTTTGAACAAAATGAAAGCATACAAAATTAAAAATAATGGCTTGAACAATGATTGGAAACCAAAGTGAAATATGTAAACTAGTAATTCCAATAAACCAACCGTAAACAAAGGAACGATCTTCGGTAAAACTGAATTCATTTCCACAATTAATGTATAACTGCGAATCGGTAAAAAACAAGGCATAATGATTATATAAAGCCGGCCATATAGTGATAAAAACACCTAATAGCATTACAATATATTTTATGGGAAATACGCTTTTCATGAATGGTCAAATATAAGCAGGCAGATTAGTTTTACTTATGTTTTTTTTGTTTCGACATGCTCAACGACCGCATAATGTCAACGGACATTGAACTTGTCGAAATGTTGATTTATTTTCAAAACCTATTTTGTTTGCATAAGCGTTGTATATTTGCGCCACAACAACACAATGCACCCGTAGTTTAATGGATAAAATGTTAGATTCCGGTTCTGATGATGGGGGTTCGAGTCCCTTCGGGTGCACAAA
>CAISTO010000020.1 GCA_903888395.1 uncultured Bacteroidota bacterium
AACAATCATAACAATTGCAACAATTGCAACAATCCTTACCATTTCATCGTGTTCAAAGGAAGATCCGAAAAAGCCAATTATTACCAATCCACAAGAAGTATTAACTACTATTTTAATTAAAGGATACAATCAAAATGATTCATTAAATACCAATTACCAATTTAACTATAAATGGGAAGATTTGGATGGAGATGGAGGTAATTTACCAGTGATAGATACTATAAATTTAGATTCTGGAATAATTTATACATGTGAAATTATTATTTTAGACAAAACCAAAACACCATTCGATACAGTTTCAAATGCCATTGAAGAAGAGAAAAATGCGCATCAGTTTTTCTTTACTCCAAGTGCTAATTTAACAACTAAAATAAAAGCTGAAATATTAGATTTTGATACCAATATTCCTTCATTGCCCGTTGGATTATCATTTAATTTAAACACCAAAAGCAATCAAAGTTTTACCACTCCTTTATTGGGTTCATTAAACATTGTTTTGAGTCATTATGATGGCGTACCAAAAACCATTGAAAAATCGAGCGAAAGCGATATTGATATCAACTTTCCAGTAAAGCTGAAATAGCAATAAATTGCCACGTCCTTCAGGGAATTGCCACGTCCTTTAGGACGTGGATAAATAAAAAAAAACTTTCATGCAAGAGTATAACGAGTTTTTAAAAGCGCATGGCTTTAGCTTGGAAGATTTTGGCTAAAGCCGTTTGAGGGTTTTATCTTTTTATCCACGCCCTGAAGGGCGTGGCAATTGATTGTAGCAATAAATCATGGCAATTAATTTAGCTTACCAAGCAATTTTAATAGGATAAACTGGTTTTTATTTTATCGAAAAATGGCTTTCTGATTTTTTCTGATTGTTTGTTTAGCCTAATTGATTGTGAAAGAATATTATCAAAATTTTTACTTAGATAATCTGTAACTTCTGTTTGAGATGTGCTAAATGTATTTACAGCATTGGGTGTTATAAAAGCCATCTGATTGTTTTCAAATTGAATCAAAACAGAATTATCACCAACTATCAATTCATTATGAAACAAATCAAATACAGCTTGATTTTCTTTGGTATTATAATCTATTTTTCTTCCTATTGCTGTTTGATTTTCAATGTGATTCAGTAATTTATTGTATTGTTTTAAAATTAATTCATGGCTTTCATCATTGGCAAATAACCCAGCAATTTTATAAAAATCTATTTGCCTATTGGTACAATTTACGGTTTCATAATTCCAAATTTCTTTTGAACGAATTTGATTATATAATTTATAAATTTGATCTCCCAAGGCTATTATTTCTTCGTCTAATTCATGTATTGAAAATTTTTCCTCATTTAATGCCGTTAAATTTAAAATACTTTTTTGCCATACAAACGATTTGAAACAACCCAATTCTGGAAACATAAAATTATAAAACATGGGTATTTCTTTGGCTGAATAAATAATATATTTTATATTATTTGATAGCAACATTTTTAAATTATTTACCATTTGTTGTAAGTAATCTTTATAAGTAAAATTATTAATGCCAATTGGATTAAAATCAAACCAAACTTTACCATAATTATTAGTAACATCAAGTTCTGCAAATGATATTTTATAGCTAGTTAATAATACTTGTAACTCAGCCAAATCAATCAATCTTTCTCCTTTAATTTTTTTATAGGCAGCATCTATACTTACATTTAAACTTTCAGCAATTTCTTTTGCTAAATTACTTTCTCCATTCAATTTCGATTTTATAATTTGAAATAAACTGTGCTGAAGTTGTAAAGTTTTCATTTATTGTTTTTGTATAAAATTATTGGCAATTTATAAATAATAATACAAAAACAATAAAGATTAAAATTTTAATGTAGATTTTTATACTAAAACAATAATATATCATTAAAAATAGGTGAAAATTATTGAAAATAAATAAAATAAACCAAAAATTGAAATTAATATTTGAAATATAAAAAGAATAAAATTATGAAAGTAAGAATTTTACTCGTTGTAATTATTAGCATAATGCTTAGTTGCGATAAAGAAACCAATAGTAGTGGAGAAGTAAAACTACAAGTAACAGAATATGGCAGCAATTCACCCGTAAAAAATGCATTTGTTGGTTTGCTAAAACGAACTTCTAATGGCGTGGGAAGCAGTGCAAGTTGGGAAGTATTACAATCTGCCGAAACAGATAGCAACGGATTTGTAAACTTTGGCAATTACACCAATTGGAACAACCTTTACATAGATGTACAACACCCCGATTATTCCGACATAAGCACTGTAAGCTACGAAAAAGTAAAAAGCCAGCAAAGTAAAATTGTGCTTAATGGAAATGCATATTTAAAATTAGTGTTTGTTCCTGATTCATTAAACAATTACTCTTATAGGGTTTTAAGCCATGATGGTGCTGAAAAAAATTGTTGTCCAAATGATTTAGTAAGTGCTTCAAAAATTACTGAACGTATTTGTTTTGCTACAGCTCACAAGATTACACAATTAAATTACTTTGTTTATAGAGATTATGAAAGTTATCAGAACCATAACAATATAATATTTGATTCAACAATAAACATAAGAATTGGCAACCTTTTAGATACTAATTCAACTACAATAAAATTTTAAAAACTAAAAAATTATGAAAAAAGTAAATTTAGCCTATTTATTCGTGCTGTGGCTCTTGCTCATATTCAGCAATTGCCAAAAAGAAGAGCCACCAAAAGCTTCTTGTCAAAACTGTGGTTATGTAAAAGAGTTTTTTACCAATAAACCCATTCCTTTTGCTAAGGTAGAGATTTACGAAAATTTTAACTATACCAGATTAATTGAAACTATAACAGCCGATAGTAATGGTTTGTTTACAGCCAAAACCAATTGGGCTGGTGAATATAAGTATGTTTTTGCCTATGCACCCGGCTACTTTCCTTATAGCATAGCAGTTGGACTTACCAATTACAACCCCAATACCAAAACCTTTTATCTAGACCAACCAGGCTACATTCAAGTTCATGTTAAAAACACCAAACCTTTTGATGAAAATGATAGGGTTAGACTTCCAGATTTTAACTTTAAAAATGATGTTGAAATACACGGAACAGATGTAGATACCACTATTTGCTGCTTACTAGGAGCAGCCTATAAAAAATTACCGTTTGGGGTATTTGTACGCAAAAATTTTATAGATACCTCGTATGGCTACT